>CAZAMX010000360.1:0-3031 GCA_964486095.1 uncultured Acetatifactor sp.
TCAATGGATTAGGTTTATTTTGATGTTTTGTTTAGCCGTAATTCGCCGTTCTACATTCCTCCGTATTCACCTAAAATTCATTGTGAAACGCAGAAAGACCGCCCTTCATGGCATCAGAGTCTTCCTGCGTATACATCCCCGAAAATCGTCATAAAAATTTCCGAAAGGTATACTGCTATCAAAACAGATAACGGGTATCTGCTTCTTTTACTCTGTCTGCCATGAAAAGCGGTCACTTAATCAAATGTGCTTCTTATCTATTCTCTCGCACTCACTATTGCTTTACATTCAAACTTATTCAGTTGTTCGGTTGCATTTATCCGACACTCGGCTGGCTGGGCTCCCTGTCGGCTCCGGTAATCCGGCGTTATCAGTTACGGTTATCTTATTTTAGGTGGAAGATTCAACCACCTGCAACCTGTGAGTCAGATTATACATCAAAATCTCCCGGCTGGCAATCGAAGATTTATAAACTTTTCGATTCCTCCGGTTTGGGCGGTAACGCACTCCTCGTCCGTCTGGCTATGCCCTGACCCTGATGCCACTTTCTCACATACACTGGATAAAGTAAAAGATTTGAATTCCCATGTTCCGTAAGGTAAAAGGCAAAAGTATCTTAGGGAAATTTTGCATCTTACCTTACGAAACATCTGTGAAAAGGAAGTTTGCTGTTCACCTTATGAAGAATGTTACCATTGCAGGTAACCTTACAGCCACTGTGCCATTTTATCACAGCCTGCGTGGGCCTCTTCTGCGCAAGATCCTCTCCCACCCTTTACGAAAGTGTCATTATATCTTCGCTCGTCCGGTTATCTGCCGGAGTCTTGGCGTAAGTTTGTTGTTCTTCATAAGCAGCTATTCAATTGTCTAACGAAAATCTCTACTTAATTTTCTATTTTCGTTTTTGATTATAGTTGACTTTTATCAAATTTTCAACTAATATTGTTATAAATTGTATTGATAATCGCTATTCTATTTTTAATCAGATAACGATTTTCGCTAAACTCAAAATGAGAATTTATATAGAGAAAGGCTGATTTTATGGGCATTTATGAGAATTTTGAAACAATAAAAGATACACTTGGATATGCGAAATTTTCCACAGAAGAGATTATTGCAAAAGGGGATTTGTCCGAAACTTCCATTGCACAGATTGATAAAAAGATGGAAGACGCATACTCTGTGCTGTGCCACTTCCCAATCGGATATACCTGTGACGAAAACAAGACTTCCTACTACCGGATTGCTTTAAGCGAACAGTTTCAGGTATTAAAGGAATACCCTTCCGGAACAAGCATTTTAGATTTTATTGCACTGGAAACAGAGGACATTGTTGCATATATGAGAAATATGTCTGAGAACATCACTACAATGATTAAACAGAAGGCTTCCACACCGGATGCAGACGGAATTATCCGTTTTGATTTCACGGATGTAACCAAAGCTGCCGCAAACTCCACTCTGGTAGCACTCCACAACGATAACTTTTTCCTGTTTCTTGTAAACTGCTGTTTCCTTCAGTATGTAACGGAGCTGTTTGTCTATAACTTTTATCCGTTCATTGCACTGGATCATTATAAAAAAATCTTAGGGGATGCATTTTATTACGATGAAGATACCGACATTCTGATGCCGGAAGAAGACGGTGGTTTGTATGACATTGCAGAATTTATTAACTACGGCATACGCATGACCGCAGCATTTTTAGATTACCAGAAAGATTTATTGCAGAGCGATTTTGATATGCTCCTGATGAAAGACGAACTGTTTGCAGAGTATGATACCTTGCAGTATCTCTATCTCATGGAATCCAAGGACAATATGCGTGACACCTATACCAGCACAAGCTTTAATACCCACCTTATGCCTATTGGTGTTCATGCATTTAATCACTACGATGTGGTAAATAAAATCATTGACGAAAATATGCCTGTCAGAGAAGTCTACGACCTCAACTCCGTGCAGGACTGGTTCCGCTATGAATTTATGTATCTTGCCAAAGGAAATGTACTGTACAAGCAGTGTAAGAACTGTGGCAGATTCTTCATTCCTTCCGGCAGATCTGACAGCGAATACTGTGAGCGTATTGACACCGCCAGCGGCAAAACCTGCAAGGAAGTCGGCGCCATCAACACCTTTGCCAAAAAACACGAAAATGATGAAATCCATCAGGCGTACACAAAAGCATACCGCCGGATGGACTCCAGAAAACGCACTATGTATATTTCCAAGAAAGAATTTTCCGAATGGAGTAAAACTGCCCGTGAGAAACGTAAAATGTGTGAAGAAGGACAGATTTCCCTTGAGGAATTTCAGGCTTGGCTGGATGAGAGTAAATGTAGGTAGATTATTCACCCAACATCAAAGACTTGCCACACCGACAAAACTATCACTAACACTGTCCTCTAGTGCTGGTTGATGCTGTCACTTACAAACTTCTAGAAACTGTGGAATACAATGTTGTTAGCAATAGTTTATAGGCTACATGTGACCGAAATATTGATGATAGATTTTTTCCTATCACTAAGGCATAAATCATCCTGTTTTTATGCCTTAGTGACTATTCTAATCTATTGTTTCACCCAATTCGCATAGAACAGATTCTACCTCTTCAATTGCATTAAGAAACTGTTCGATTTTTTCAATATTAGGGGTACATTGGAATGAAAATGTATAAGATATATCTGGACATTCACAATATTCTTCACTCGAACTTATACATGGTTCTTCCCCCATTATTTGCGTAAATTTCTCCCCAATAGTTTCAACCAGTGCAATATATTCTTCTCCACATTCACCTGTTTCTGCAAAATATGGGTTTCCAAGTTCCGCAGAAAAATCAATTATTCTCTTTTTCTCATCAATCTCTGCTTCCACACTCAAAAAGATTCCTGGGTCATCACTCAGTATCATTCCATCACCGTCTTTATAAAAACCATATTGAGATAAATAATATTCCATTTCTGCTCTAAAAATCTTTTCTTCACTTGCCAATGATTGTGTTAATTGAATAAATTCTTCCTCAAAATAC
>CAZAMX010000361.1:0-2360 GCA_964486095.1 uncultured Acetatifactor sp.
GAGCGTCGAAGGTGATAAAGTTGTCGATGCCCATATTCTGCAGCTCCCGCAGCGCATAAGCGCAGTCTAAGGATTCCCGGCCGTTTCTTTTATGCTGTCGTCCCTCATAGAGAAAGGGCATAATAACATTAATGCGGCGGGCCTTCCCGTTACATGCGGAAATAACGCGCTTTAAATCCTGATAATGGTCATCGGGAGACATGTGATTGGTGTAGCCGTTCATATTGTAGGTGATACTGTGGTTACAGACATCCACCAGCAAAAACAGATCCTTTCCGCGTATGCTCTCCCCCAGTATGGCCTTGGCTTCCCCGGTGCTGAAGCGGGGCGTGGATACATTTACGAGATAATTGCTTTCAATATAACCGTGGAAAGCAGGGTCGTTTTTCACCTTGTCATTGTGGATGCTTTTTCTGAATTCCACCAGATAGTTGTTGATCCTGCGTCCCATCTGCTCTGCGGATGGCAGGGCGATCAGTTTTAAAGGGGCTACAGGCATTGCGTTTTCAAGCTTTTGTAGGTTAGGCATGTTTTTCTCTCCTCACAATAAATTTATATCATTATGCCGGTGACACGTCAAGAGAATCTTGTTATAATATGCGGGAGCCGTTCAGTCTTGCAGAAAGTCACGCCGCCTTAGATAATGACTTCCTGCTCAGACGCGCTTTCGCTCGAGAAAAAACAGCAGGAGAAGCAGAACAGAAAGGAAAAATTTTATGCAGAAGGCACATATTATAAAAACGGTTCTTCCGGGCAGTATCGGGGAAGAGCTTGAAATACGGCCAGGGGATAAAATTTTGGCTATAAACGATACGGAAATCGAAGATATTTTTGATTATCAGTTTTTGATCCAGGACACGTATATAGAGGTTCTGATGGAGAAGCCAGACGGCGAACAATGGCTTCTGGAGGTTGATAAGGATTTCGGAGAGGATCTGGGGCTTGAGTTTGAGAGCGGACTGATGGACGAATACCGGCATTGTCAAAATAAGTGTGTATTCTGCTTCATTGATCAGATGCCTCCCGGTATGCGTGAGAATCTGTATTTTAAGGATGATGATTCCAGGCTTTCCTTTTTGCAGGGTAACTATGTTACCCTGACTAATATGTCCGACCATGACATAGACAGAATCTGCAGATACCGGCTGTCGCCCATCAATATTTCCTTTCAGACCATGAATCCGGAGCTTCGGTGTAAAATGCTGAACAACCGCTTTGCGGGGGAGGCGTTAAAAAAAGTGGATGTACTTTTTCGGGCGGACATTCATATGAATGGGCAGATCGTTCTCTGCAAGGGCTTAAATGACGGCAAAGAGCTGGAGTTCAGCATAGAAGAGCTGATGAAGTATATTCCGGTGCTTGAGAGCCTGTCCATAGTGCCCGTGGGCCTGACAAAATATCGGGAAGGGCTGTACCCTCTGGAACCCTTTACGAAGGATGAAGCAGGAAAGGTGATTGACACCGTGGAGAGATACCAGCGGGAATGTTTTGAAAAATATGGGATCCATTTTGTACATGCCAGTGACGAGTGGTATATTCTGGCCGGGAGAGAGGTGCCGGAGGAAGCGCGCTATGACGGTTACCTGCAGCTGGAGAATGGTGTGGGTATGCTGCGTCTGCTTTTGAACGAATTTGAGGATGCCATGGAGCAGCGGCGGGAAGAGGAAATGCTTCCCTGTCTTTCCCGTTCAGGGAATTTGACAATGGCAACAGGACTGCTTGCGTACCCTTATATTCGGCGCATGGCGGAGAAAATCATGGAATGCTATCCGCATGTCAAACTGCAGGTTTATCCGGTGACCAATTTCTTTTTCGGGGAGCAGATCACAGTCTCCGGGTTGATTACCGGGCAGGATCTGGAGAAGCAGTTAAAGGGGAAAATACTGGGGAATGTATTGCTGTTGCCGGAAAATATGGTGCGTGTAGACGAAGGGATCTTTTTGGATGATATTTCCGTAAAGGAGCTGGAAAGGTCTTTACAAGTCCCGGTAGATATTGTAAAATCAAGCGGATATGACTTCGTAGAAGCAGTGCTGGCTCATACGGCCGCAGGGGAATCAAAGACCCCGCAGTAAGCTGACGAGGTATTAATCTTGAATGCAGGGAAGCGAGGAAGAAAATGGGAAAGAAGACGACAAAGCCCATTGTTGCGGTAGTGGGAAGGCCTAATGTGGGAAAGTCCACCTTGTTCAATGTGCTGGCAGGGGAAAGAATATCTATTGTGAAGGATACCCCCGGCATCACAAGAGACCGTATCTATGCGGATGTGAGCTGGCTTGATCGGACCTTTACCCTGATAGATACAGTGGGCATCGAGCCGGACAGTCAGGATGTAATTTTATCCCAGATGCGGACACAGG
>CAZAMX010000361.1:2370-3021 GCA_964486095.1 uncultured Acetatifactor sp.
GGGCGTATCGCTATCACGGAGCAGAATCTTTATATTGCCATCGACACGGCGGATGTAATTCTTTTTTTGGTGGATGTAAAACAGGGGCTGGTGGATGCGGACGCAAAGGTGGCGGACATGCTGCGCCGTTCCCGCAAACCTGTTCTGCTGGTGGTAAATAAGGTGGACAGCCAGGAAAAGTATCTGGCGGACACATATGAGTTTTATAATTTGGGGATCGGGGATCCCCATCCCATCTCTGCTGCCAATCAGCTGGGAATCGGAGATCTGCTGGATGAGGTGATTGCTCTGTTTCCGGAGAGAGAAGAGGAAGAGGAAGAGGATGAAAGACCCAGGATCGCCATCGTCGGCAAGCCGAATGTGGGCAAATATTCCCTGATTAATAAGCTGTTGGGCGAGGAACGCCTGATCGTATCTGACATCGCCGGCACCACCAGAGACGCGGTGGATACGGAAATCGAACATAAGGGCAGAGAGTACGTGTTTATTGACACGGCAGGGCTTCGCCGGAAGAACAAGGTGAAGGAAGATCTGGAGCGATATATGATCGTGCGCACGGTAAGCGCCGTGGAGCGCGCGGAGATTGTGGTGCTGGTTATCGACGCCGTGGAGGGAGTGACGGAGCAGGATGCAAAGATTGCCGGGATTGCC
>CAZAMX010000362.1:0-2991 GCA_964486095.1 uncultured Acetatifactor sp.
AGGGGGCTGCAAATGCTGTACATAGGTATTGATTTGGGAACATCAGCGGTGAAGCTGCTGTTGATGTATCAGGACGGAAAGATTGTAAATGTGGTTTCCAGGGAATATCCCCTGTATTTTCCTCATCCGGGTTGGTCGGAACAAAAACCGGAGGACTGGTATGCTCAGACCATGGAAGGTATCAAGGAGCTAATCCAAGATGTGGACAAAACCCAGGTGGCGGGCATCAGCTTTGGGGGTCAGATGCACGGTCTGGTGATTTTGGACCGGGACGATAATGTGATTCGTCCCGCGATTCTCTGGAACGACGGGCGTACTACGGAAGAGACGGATTATCTGAACAATGTGATCGGGAAGGAAAAGCTGTCGCAGTATACCGCCAATATTGCCTTTGCCGGTTTTACTGCGCCCAAGATTCTCTGGGTGAAGAAAAATGAGCCTGAAAATTTTGCCAAGATTGCAAAGATTATGCTGCCCAAGGACTATATTGCGTATAAACTCACCGGGGTACACTGCACCGATGTATCGGATGCTTCCGGTATGCTGCTGTTTGATGTGAAAAACCGTAGATGGTCCCGAGAAATGTGCGAGATCTGCGGCGTCAGCACGGATCAGCTTGCCACCTGCTATGAGAGCTATGAGACAGTGGGTACCCTTCTGCCGGAAATTGCAGAGGAGCTGGGCATATCCTCTGCCGTAAAGGTTGCGGCAGGTGCGGGAGATAATGCGGCAGCAGCAGTAGGCACGGGTACCGTGGGAGATAATATGTGCAATATTTCCCTGGGGACCAGCGGAACTATCTTCATCTCTTCCGCAAAGTTCGGGGTTGACCGGTTCAATGCCCTGCATTCCTTTGCCCATGCGGACGGCAGTTATCATCTGATGGGCTGCATGCTCAGCGCTGCCAGCTGTAATAAATGGTGGATGGATGAGATTATCGGCACTAAGGATTACGGAGCGGAGCAGAAGCATATTGAAAAGCTGGGCGAGAACCATGTGTATTATCTGCCTTACCTGATGGGAGAGCGTTCCCCGCATAACAATCCTGATGCCAGGGCGGTATTCATCGGTATGACCATGGACACCACCAGGGCGGACATGACTCAGGCGGTACTGGAAGGTGTGGCTTTTGCCCTGCGGGATTCTCTGGAGGTAGCAAAGTCCCTGGGGATAAAGCTGGAGCGGACCAAGATCTGCGGCGGCGGAGCAAAGAGTCCCCTGTGGAAAAAGATTGTGGCCAATGTGCTGAATCTGAAGGTGGATGTGATCGAGAGCGAGGAAGGGCCCGCCATGGGCGGCGCTATGCTGGCGGCGGTGGCCTGCGGCGAGTTTGAGAGCGTGGAGGCAGCCGCGGCTAAGGTGGTGAAGATTGTGGATACGGTGGAGCCGGATCAGGAGCTGGTGGCAAAGTATGAAGAGCGCTATGCACAGTTTAAGGAGATCTACCCTGCCTGCAAGCCCCTGTTTCAGGTGCTTAAATAGTGATTGTGCATTATAGTTACACGGTTGTAAGAACAAAGATCTGCGCCCATGGCGCAAAAGGAGGGGACCATGAAAATATTACCTGTCACAGATCCTGCTTTCAAAAGGTATGGCCGGATGATAACCAATGTTGATTTTACGGAGCTGGTGGCGGCCATGAAGGAGACGCCCGTTCCTGACGGGGTAGTCTATGAGCCCAGCATTCAAAAGCTGGAAGCATTGCCGGTGATGCAAAAGCTGTCTGAGGTGGCATACGGAGAAATGCCCATTCAGATCGGTTATTGCAACGGCCACAACACGAAGCTGAATGCCGTGGAATATCATCGGGATTCGGAGATTAATGTGGCGGCAACGGATGCCATCCTGATTCTTGGCAGTCTTCAGGATGTAGAGGCGGATCACACCTATGACACGTCAAAGATGGAGGCATTTCTGGTGCCTGCGGGAACAGGAGTAGAGGTTTACGCCACCACTCTGCATTATGCTCCCTGCAGCGTGGAGGGCAAGGGCTTTCAGGTAGCGATCGTGCTGCCGCGGGGAACCAACTATCCTTTGAAAGCATCTCATCCCAAGGCTTCCGGCACAACTACGGATAATGAGGATCATCTGATTACCGCCGTGAACAAGTGGCTGATCGGCCATGCGGAGGGCGGCCTGGAACCCGGCAGCTTTTTGGGACTGAAGGGTGAAAATCTGGATATAGCAAAGTGCGAAGAGATTTTCTAAGGCATCTGAAAGACGCTGCCTATAGCGCTAAAGCGCATGGAAAATCTAAAGCTTCACATGGATTGCTTATGCTGGCTGTGCCGGTATGAAGAGAATTTTGGCGGAATTTCCGCCTGAATAATATAGTACAAAATAGGAGGATTGAAACATGAACAATTTACCTCAGGTAAAGATCGGTATCGTTGCCGTAAGCCGTGACTGCTTTCCGGAAAGTCTGTCTGTCAACAGAAGAAAGGCATTAGTGAAGGCGTACACGGATAAGTACGGCGCAGCGGACATCTATGAATGCCCTGTCTGCATTGTGGAAAGCGAGATCCATATGGTACAGGCGTTGGAAGACATCAAGAAAAACGGCTGTAACGCCCTGTGCGTATATCTTGGAAACTTCGGCCCCGAGATTTCCGAGACCCTGCTGGCAAAGCATTTTGACGGACCGTCCATTTTTGTGGCGGCAGCGGAAGAGAGTCAGGCAGATCTGATGGACGGCCGCGGCGACGCATACTGCGGCATGCTGAATGCAAGCTACAACTTAAAGCTGCGCAATGTCAAGGCATATATTCCGGAGTATCCCGTTGGTACTGCCGAGGAATGCGCTGACATGATTAACGAGTTTGTGCCGATCGCCAGGGCAATTATTGGTCTGTCTGATTTGAAGATTATTTCCTTTGGTCCCAGACCCCTTAACTTCCTGGCATGTAACGCACCGATTAAGCAGTTTTATAACCTGGGCGTTGAGATCGAAGAAAATTCCGAGCTGGATCTTTTCGAGGCATTCAACAAGCA
>CAZAMX010000363.1:0-2989 GCA_964486095.1 uncultured Acetatifactor sp.
ATTACTAAAATAGCAGCAACGCCCAATGATAAAAAATACTTTATTTTTTTCATATAAATGCTCCTTCCTATTTGTTACCGCACTGTTCCAGAGAACAATATGTTCCAATGTTATTATAAAACAAAAACATATCACATTTCAATATTTGCGGCAGAAAATGACAATAAATGACATAAAAATCAGCCCTGCAGATGGAACAGGGCTTTTGCGAATATCAAAGGGAATAAATGGGTAACTCCGAAAACGGGTAGCGTGAAGGATACGTCGTTCTTAAATGTACCCGGGAAGCAACATTTAGCAGTCTAAATAAAAAATAATATCTGCTTTTCCTTCCTGCTTTGTCCCTTTATATACATTGGAATCAAAACCTCCAATATAAAAACCAACTTTTATATAAAACAAACATGCTCCTAAATTATTATCCTGTCCTTGGGTATAAATACCCGTATATCCTTTTTCTTTCGCAATGGTTTTTGCCTTTTCGATCAGTGCTTTTGCCACACCGCATTTGCGATATGCACTATTTACATTTAAATCATACAAGTACATATATTTAAAAAAGCCTTCCTGCATAATAGCAAGTCCAATGCACTTTTCATTATCATAAGCACCAATAAATGTACTGTTTTCTGCCATATCATCATAACTATAATTTTCATCCGGAAAGCACATTTGTTGTTCCATGCCGAATTTTTCAACCGAATAATTCCACTGTTCATCTATGTAAGTCGGAATCATTCGGCCAGACAAAAGAAACGGTTCGTTTGGTATGTTAATATCCTGTTTATGCTCCGCATTAATTATTCTAATATCAATCATCAATACCTCCACACTTACCGTTTTGTAACAGCCAATATTCTACCCGGCCTTTTGTTTTATTCTGCTGTATAACGATACTCATACTTGTAAGTCCATTGATAATCCGGGTACCCGTTACTCATGGTTTCGTCATAATTACCTGCATAACCGTAATAAGCGCTCTCGCCTGCCACATTTCCCATGTCGTCAAACTCATACTCATATTTTTCCCAGAAATCAATGTTACCCTCGTCGTCATAGGTGATAGCCGTGGCGGTATAGGACTCGCCGGATTCCGTTGTAATGTAAGTGTAATCCGTCCGCTGGAGTACCTGATCTCCGTTATAAGAGGTTATCTTTGCAATCTGCCCGTCCTGCTGATACTCATATCCTGCCAGCAGACTGTCACCCCAGCCGTATCGATAGACTGCCAATAAATTCCCGGCCTCATCCTACAGCTTTTGAATCTGTCTGGTATTATATTCGTCCTCCCCGGACCAGATAATCCATTCCACAGTTCCTGTCGGGTCATACTCCAGCAAAGCCGTCTCATAATAGCTGACCTCTCCGTACAGGTCATACCATGTCTGATCCTTGGGATTTCCGTTTTCGTCATATGTCATTATGTAGGACAGAAAACCTCCCTCGTATTGGGTCTCCTTCACCTTATTACCTGCCGCGTCATATTCTGTTTCATAACCGTCGCCCATACTTCCATCGGAATAAGTGAACGACTTTGTCACATTCCCGTTCTCATCATATTCTATTTCATAAACCTTTGACGCACCATCATAAGCGGTGGTCTTTGACACCTGAAGATTTTCCTTCAGATGATTTTTCTGTTCCGTCAGAGACGCATCCTTCGTTACACTGATGCCTTCTTCCAGCACCTCCAGGGCTTCGGTATAATTACCGGCCTCCTTGCAGTCCTCCGCCCACTGGGTGTAAATACCCGCCTTTTTCGCTGTCAGAGAATCCTCTCCCGTAGCCTCCGCACCCTCGTCCAACAGCCGCAGTGCTTCCTGATATTCACCCTGGGCCGAGCTGTAATAAGCCCACTTTTCATACACATCAATCTTCTTTGTTTCCAGCGAAGCATCCCCGGTCTCACCGGCTCCCTCATTCAACAGCGACAGCGCCTGATAATACGAATCCTGGTCTATATATTGATCCGCTTCCCTTTTATAACTGTCTACCAGCAGATTCTCCAGCTCATTGTTCCCGGTAGCCTGCCAGCCCTTTTTCAAAATATCCCGAGCTCTGCTGAAATCCGGATTTCCCTCCGAAAGATACTGATTCGCCTCCGCCAGATAAACATCCGCAAGCCTGTCCGTCAGCTCCTGCTCGCCTGTATCTTTCGCACCCTTTTGCAGCAGTTTATACGCCTGACTGTAATCTCCGTTGTCAGTATAATAATCAGCCGCCTGCTTATATACTTCCACCAGCTTAGCTGCCAGAAGTCCCTCTGCTCCTTCTTCCTCAGCAGCCTCACTGCGTCCCTTCGTCAAAATATCGACGGCCGCCTCAAAATTCTCCTGCAGCACATATATTTCCGCAGAATTGATATAAGCCTCCGCCATCGTTTCGTCCAGACCCAGCACCTCTTCATAATACGCAAGCGCATCCTCGTATTCTTCCTCTCCAAAGCACTGCTGCGCCAGCTTCATGTTCTTCTTGACTTTATACCCGCTGCCGGTAAAATAAAGCCCTGCGGCCACCCCGCCGGCGGCAATCACCAGCAGTAAAAGAACCGCCAGGACAATCACAGCACCCTTATTTCCCTTTTGCTTCTCCTTCGGGACCGCCTCCGCCTTGGGTTCTTCCATCTTTACCTGCTCCGGAACTTTCGCCTCCGCCTTGGGTTCTTCCACCCTTACCTGTTCTATCTGCATAACCGGTGTGCCGCAATTTTGACAGAATGCCGCTCCCTCTTTTAATTTTGTTCCACAGTTCCCACAAAACATTTTTATACCTCTCTTAACTCTTTTATCTATGACTGCCCCGCCTGCTGTGCAGCAAAAGACAAACAAGGCCAAAAACCACCGCGTAGCATACCATCCCGCCCAGATAAAAGGGGGCATGTATGGATTTTAAATAATAATATGGCGGGAGCAGATACTGCAGTATTTTCGGACCCTTTACATCCAAAAACACAGGGAAATCATCATAGAAAGGACTAACTCCTAATTTC
>CAZAMX010000364.1:0-1359 GCA_964486095.1 uncultured Acetatifactor sp.
GTTTCATGCTTTTATGATCGCCCCGTCCATACGACCGGCTCAAAAGGGGCTGTGTTCCCTGCGCTATTCCGGTATAAATGGAAGTGACTACAAGGGATAAGTTTGCAACAACGCCATAAGCAGCAACGCCGATATTGCCCTGTAAACGTAAAAAGATGCCATTAAAAACAATGATTACAATTCCGGAAGCGGCTTCCGTAATCAAAGACGGAACGCCTAATGCAAGGATATTCCCTGTTAATTGCAGCGAAGGTTTAGCTCGTTCAAAATGGAACTGGTTTTGTTTTGTAAAAAAATGCTTTGACAAGATGCTCAGGCTGATCAGCGGTGCGAATCCCGTCGCTAGCACGGCCCCAAATATTCCCATATGAAGCGGAAAAATAAATAGATAGTCCAAAATAATATTTGATAAACTTCCCGTCAGCATAGCCGTCATGGACAACCTTGGATTTCCGTCATTTCTTACAAAACAAAGCAGACAGTCATTTGCCATAAATGCCGGGGCAAAAAGCAGGATAATTCGGATATATGTATTTGTCATAGCAAAAACTTCATCGTCGGCACCTGACAATGCTGTCAGATTTTTAGAGAATGCCGATCCCATCAGCACAAAGAGAATAGCCAAAACGGACATGATATAAATAGTATTTGAAAATGATTTATTTGCCTGTTGATATTCTTTCTGTCCTCTGTAAATGGCATATTTTGTTGCACCGCCTATTCCACACATCAGACCGCTTCCATGGACAAAGCTGTAGATCGGACTGGCCAGATTAAGTGCAGTTAAGCCGTTTGTTCCCAGGCCCCTTGAAACAAAAAAGGTGTCGGCAAGTATATAGCATGATAAGCCGATCATGCCGCATACATTCAGTGTGGTATATTGTAAAAATTCTTTTAACAGCGGTTTTTCTTTCATGATCCGCTCCTTTTCTGATATAAATAACGCCGGAGCCTTCCATCTTCTATGACCTAATGACAGAAAGTCCGACGTAAAACCTCCTTACCCGGTGGCAAGAGAGAACGTTGATTCAATATGAATTTCACTTCAAAAGTGTACTACACAAAACCATTAAAAGCAATAGCCATAGCAAAAATGGTTCGGCATTTTATCTATAGCTATTTTTTTAATAACATCTTTTGCATGGGGTTTTCCCCATTGCGATTGCTTCCTCCAGAGTTACCTGATAAGCATTATCCATGCCGCAGCCGTTTTTGCGATGATACCTTTTGGCGGTATCGTCAACCCAAACCAGCGTGCTACCTTCAGCAGGAGAGACGGCAGGCGTGGATGCGGGAGTCGGTACCGGTGTGGGAGTAGACGCCGGCGCCAGAGTGGGCGTGGGTGCAGGAGTCGGCACC
>CAZAMX010000364.1:1459-2985 GCA_964486095.1 uncultured Acetatifactor sp.
GGAGTGGGAGTGGGCGTGGATGCGGGAGTCGGCACCGGAGTGGGAGTGGGCGTGGATGCGGGAGTCGGCACCGGAGTGGGAGTGGGCGTGGGTGCCGGAGTCAGTACCGGTGTGGGCGTAGACGTTGGCACCGGAGCAGGTGTAGGCGTAAGTACCGGTGCTGGGGCAGACGTTGGGTCAACCGTAGCAGTAATCGGCGCGGGAGTGGCCGTAAGTGCAGGCGCAGAAATCGTTTCGGATGCCGGCGCAGCAACATCAGCGGAAGCGACAGTATATGGTGCATCTTCTTTGGGGGTTTCGTCAATAGTCATGCCGAATCCAATAAAACTTGCGATTAGCGCCAAGGTAGACAGACCTGCCAGTTTAAGATGCTTTTTGGCAGATTTTTTCCTTAAGAGTTTTAAAAGTGCAATTAAAATAAATACAGGAATGCAGATTAGGCATACAAGAAACAATAATATAAAAGCAGTATTCATAATTTCTACCTTTTCTCATTTTGCCCTGTTTAATAAGGCAGATAAATATTTTGGATTTTATTATTTTACAATATCTAACATAAATAATGACCTGATAATATCACAGTAATTCAAAACCGTCAATAGAAAAATTCATAGATACGCCCTGAATATTGACAAGGTATGTACGGGGGATTATTCTGTAATAAAAGTATCAATTTGTCTGCCAAAGGAGAACTCCAAATGGATATTGAACAAATCTTGGATAAAAATTTTAGAGGTAACATTTACATTGTTCAAAATGAGAAGGTTCTGTACGAAAGCACACATGGATTTGCGGATTTGGCCAACGAAATTCCCAACATGCCGGACACGAAATTTGCAAGCGCATCGGCGGGAAAAGCATTTGTTGCCGTGGGAATCCTGCAATTAATAGAACAGGGGAAAATAAGGTTTGAAGATACCCTGGGAACGCTGCTGGATATTGAATTAAATCGGATTGACAGGTTTGTCACGGTGAAGCAGCTTTTAACTCATACATCCGGCGTTCCGGATTATTTTGATGAAAGTATTATGGATGAATATGAAGAGCTGTGGAGGGATTTTCCCAACTATAAAATCAGGCGTAACAGCGACTTACTTCCATTGTTCATTCATAAGCCCATGATGTATTCCGGAGGGGAAAAATTTCAATATAATAATACCGGCTATGTGCTGCTTGCCATGATAATGGAAAAAGTGACCGGCATGGATTTTGATCAATACCTGAAAACCAACGTTTTCGATGTGTGCGGCATGGAATCCACTGGTTATTATGAGCTGGATAAGCTGCCGGCGAAATGTGCCAATCATTATATTTACTGTCAGGATACGGAAGACTATCGCACAAATATTTTTTCCGTGGACGCAAAGGGGACAGGGGCCGGCGGAGCATTTATTACCGTGAAGGACGTTGTAAATTTCTGGAACGGTCTGTCAGGCGGGAAGGTGATAAAAAAGGAATTGGTTTCAGACTTGCTCAGCTAACAGAGCGGAGACGGTGTTGATCCGGAGGAAGGCATTTACGGCTAT
>CAZAMX010000365.1:0-2984 GCA_964486095.1 uncultured Acetatifactor sp.
CGGCGAAAGAGGTAGAGGTGGAGAGCCATGTGCTGCGGTACTGGGAGGAAGAGCTGCATCTTCCCATCAAGCGCAATGAACTGGGCCACCGATATTATACAAAAGAGGATGTGGAACGCTTTAAAACCATCAAGGGAATGAAAGAGAGGGGATTGCAGTTGAAGGCAATAAAAATGATCCTGAAGGACGGAAAGCTGGACCTGCTGTCAGGCCGGCCTGCAGATCTGAATAAGGCTGTGGAAGAGGCCGCAAGCTCAGAGCGAGCGGAAGAAGCAGGGCAGTCTGTGGAAAACGGACAAGCCGTGGAAAGCGGTCAGCCTGTAGAACACGGACAAGCAATGGAAACAGGTCAGTCTGTAGAACACGGACAAGCTGCAGAAGCGGAGCAGTATCAGTTCTCAAAACCGCTTTCGGCTCCGGGGATGGACATTGTGCAGTCCGGCAGCGGGGAACTGGCATCGGAGTCAAAGGAGGAAAAATCCAAGAGACTGCAATGGCTGCTGCAGCAGCTGATCAGGGAAACCTTACAGGAAAATAACGAAGAGCTTTGCCGGGAGATTAAGGAAAGCGTGGTGAAGGAGCTGGATTATCAGTTCAGAATGCAGGAGGAGCGGGAGGAACGCAGGGATAAAATGCTGCAGGAGAGAGACGAAGAGCACTATAAGAGGATGGACGAGCTTTTAAGAAAAAAAGCCGGAAAAAGGTTCGGCCTGGGTAAAAAAAAGAAGGGCACCTCGTAAAGAGGCGCCCGCTTTTTGCCGTGCGCCCGGCGGCGCACGATTTTATGCTTCTGAGATAGCACCAACAGGGCACTGGCCTGCGCAGGAACCACAGTCGATGCACTTGTCGGCATCAATTTCAAACTTGCCGTCCCCCATGCTGATAGCGCCAACAGGGCACTGAGACTCGCATGCACCGCAAGCTACGCACGCATCACCAATTGCATATGCCATAACCTTATCCTCCTTATCATCTGATACAAATATATCTATATCCACGACTATTGTAATATAAAACGGGTATAATTACAACATGAAAATTATAAAAAGTATTAATTAGGTATAACTAACTATTGATGCCGGATTCCTCCCGCCGCTTTCTGATACCATCCAAAATAACCTGCTTTTTTTCCAGCAGCTTTGTCTTATCCATGGCAGGAACTCCCTTTAGCTTGTATTCCATGCCTAGGCTTTCATACTTTTTTTCACCCATGGTATGATAGGGAAGTACATCCAGTGCCTTCAAATTTTCAAACTGACCGATAAAATAGCCCAGGTCAAAGAGATACTTGTCATCATCCGTAATGCCGGGAACCACTACATGCCGTATCCACATGTCTACATGCTTTTCATTTAAATATTCCGCAAATTTCAGAATATTTACATTGGGCTGCGCGGTCAGCTCCCGGTGTTTTTCCGGGTCTATATGCTTGATGTCCAGCATCACAAGATCTGTAAGATTCATGAGTCTGTCCAGTTTTTCGCACAGGGCGGCATTGTCAGGGTTAAAGGCAATACCGGAAGAGTCGATACATGTGTGGATACCGCGTTCTTTTGCCAGAGTGAACAGTTCGATCAGAAAATCTACCTGCATCAGCGGTTCCCCCCCGGTAACGGTTAATCCTCCGCCGTTGGCATAAAAGGCGCTGTTTCTTTCGTATTGTTCAATAATATAAGACGGCTCCATGAGCGTGCCGCCGTTCATGTCCCAGGTATCCGGGTTGTGGCAGTAGGCGCAGCGCATGGGGCAGCCCTGTACAAAGACCACAAAACGTGTACCGGGGCCGTCTACAGTTCCGAAGCTTTCCAGAGAATGAATTCTGCCCTGCATAAATTTTCCTCCTGACTAAAAATCCCGGGCAGGAAAGCCCACCCGGGAAAATGAATTGATTTTAGACTTTCCAGTGTTCTTAGATAGCCTCATGGAATGTACGGGAAATAACGTCAGCCTGCTGTTCGGGTGTCAGCTTAATAAAGTTTACTGCATAGCCGGACACGCGGATGGTCAGCTGAGGATAGTTCTCGGGATGCTTCTGAGCGTCCAACAGAGTATCTCTGTTGAGAACGTTTACATTCAAATGATGGCCGCCCTTCGTAGCATAGCCGTCCAATAAATTTACAAGGTTATCAACCTGTGCCGCACTTGTTGCCATAGTGATTTCCTCCTTTATTTTGTGTGGGAAGCGGCAGGGCCGCCTCCCTTGAAATTTGAAGTTTGATGCCGTGGAGACAATTCAATGATAATCATCTAACCCCTGCTCAAGGGTAGGTACGCTGCAGGCCAGCGGTGTTCTGGAGCAATCCGTACAGCCCATTGTCTGAACGTTCTTTGATTGTTTTTCCTCTTCATCGCAGTCAACATTAATGTGTCCCACGCCCTCGGTCATACCGGAATCCAGCATATTGATCAGATCATCAATCATCTTCTTGTCGTCCATAGCGTCTCCTTTTTGTTATATTATTGCTTATTATTATTGCTTACTTGTTCAGATCCAATTCGATGTCTCACGGCGACATCGTGACCGGCGTACTTATTTGTTCAAATCTAATTCGATGTCACCGGCAAATACCTGATCTTCCTTGCCCAGTGCTCCGGGGATGATGGTAAAGGTATTGGAAATACCATCCTGTGCATCCTTGAAAGGAAGCTTGGATACGGAAGACAGAGATGCTACAGCACCGTGGGTATCACGTCCGTGCATAGGGTTAGCACCGGGAGCGAAAGGCTGTCCCTTTCTACGTCCGTCAGGAGTATTACCCGTAGCCTTACCGTAGGTAACGTTGGAGGTAATGGTCAGGATGGAGGTGGTAGGGATACCGTTCCTGTAGGTGTGATGCCGTGTGACAGCGGTCATGACGGTGTGTACCAGCCACTGTGCAATCTCGTCTACGCGGTCATCATCGTTGCCGTACTTAGGGAAGTCACCAGTGGTCTTGAAGTCAACGATCACACCGCCCTCATCACGTATAACCTCAACCTTGGCA
>CAZAMX010000366.1:0-2980 GCA_964486095.1 uncultured Acetatifactor sp.
AATGATACCACGGCAGAACAATAGTTTCAATGGGGGAATTGTTATAATTTTAAGAAAAAGGTTTTGCATCCTGAGAGTATTTGCACTATAATAAAACATAAAGTGATAGGAAAGGACGGGAGGAAGAATGGAATTTGTTGAAAGAAAGCGGTGGCTGTTTTTTGGATTGCCCTTTACCTTTACCAAGTATATCATCAAGGAAGAGATTATAACCATAGACGAGGGACTGTTAAAAACAGTGGAAAACGACTGCTATATGTATAAGGTGCAGGATGTGCAGCACAGCGCAAGCCTGGCGGAGAAGATGTTCGGTCTGGGCACGGTGACCTGTTTTACCGGGGATACCACTCATGCCCAGCTTATTTTAAAGCATATCAAGCATTCCAAGGCAGTGAAGGATTTTATTTTGGAGCAGTCCGAGGTCGCAAGGAGAAAGCGGCGGACCATGAACATGCTGGATATTGGCACAGGTGATATGCAGGATATGCAGGATATGGATGATATGGAATAAGGTGCTGAAGCCGTAGATACCCCGCCGGTTATGACGGGGTATCCTTGCGGTTACACAACAGGCGTTCAAACAGCAAGCCGGCGGCGAACCAGCAGGGGGCGAAGTCCAGGCGGATGACGTTGTTTATGTTCCATCTGCTTCTGCCGTAGTTCCAGGGACAGAGTTTATGTCTGGAAAGCAGGCGGCCGGTGAGATATTCGGCGGAAAAGATCATGCTCATGTATGTTATTCCCCGGAGCCAGACGGGCTTGTGCTCCAGAAGACGACCCACAGGGGCAATGAAGGCGGCACTGCCGTAAATGGGAAACATCCAGACGGAGGTGGCGCCCTTTAAGGTAAGATCCCGTCTGCGGAGGGAATCCATAGAGGTGAACAGGATCTCCATGCACCATCCGGTAAGCCCGCATTTCAAAAAGTTTTTTGCAAGGGTTACAGTTTTTTCCACGTTGACCTCCATGATTTACGTTCCGCGTAAGTCTTATAATTTCAAGGCCGGCAGACTGGCCTATAAGGTAAGTATGACCCAAAAGTAAAAAAATATGAAAGTTTAAGGATGATTGCCGGGAGGCGCAGGCGATGAAAGAGCGGGAAGCAGCGGAATATATAGAGAGCATAAGCGGGCGGGGAATCGTGCCCGGCTTGGACAGTATCAGGGAATTGTGCAGGAGGCTGGGCGATCCCCAGAAGGCGCTGAAATTTGTACATGTGGCCGGGACAAACGGAAAAGGCTCGGTATCTGCTTATATGGCGGAGGCTTTAAAATGCGGCGGTTATCGGGTTGGAAGATATATATCGCCTGTTATTTTTGATTATAGAGAGCGGATTCAGGCGGGGGGCAGATATATTACCAAAGAGGCTCTGGGGCGGCTGATGGAGCAGGTTAAGCAGATCTGTGATGAGATGGTGTCGGAGGGAATGCTGCAGCCTACGGCCTTCGAGGTGGAGACAGCCCTGGGATTTCTGTATTTTAAGGAAAAGAACTGTGATATTGTGATTCTGGAGACGGGAATGGGGGGACTTCTGGATGCCACCAACGTCATAGACAGTCCCCTGGTGGCGGTGATTACCTCCGTGAGTATGGACCATATGAAATTTCTGGGCAATACACTGGAGGAGATTGCGGCGCAGAAGGCGGGGATCATAAAGGCGGGGTGCTTGGCAGTAAGTGCGGGGCAGCAGCCGCAAGCGGCAAAGGTGATAGCGGAAAAAGCGGCTGCGCTTGGCTGCCCGCTTTCGCCGATGGAGAATTCGCAGATTACTTCCGTAAAATACGGGCTGGAAAGGCAGCGCTTTTCCTATAGAGGGTTTTCCGGGCTGGAAATTTCCCTGGCCGGTAAGTATCAGATCGAGAATGCAGCGCTGGCGGTGGAGGCGCTGAAGGCTTTGGGAGAGTGTGGGTTCCCGCTGTCGGAGGCGAAGCTGCGGCAGGGCTTAAAGCAGACGGTCTGGGCCGGACGCTTTACTCTTGTGGGAAAAAAGCCTTATTTCATTGTTGACGGCGCTCATAATGAGGACGGCGCGAAAAGGTTTGCGGAATCTGTGGAATTTTATTTTACAAACAAAAGAATTATCTATATAATGGGAGTGTTGAAGGATAAGGAATACGAAAAGATGATTGCTCTCACCCATACGCTGGCGGACCAGATCATTACCGTTACGCCGCCGGACAACCCAAGGGCGCTGCCGGCCTATGAGCTGGCAAGAGAGGTGTCAAAGGTTCACCCGAAGGTGACGGCCGTGGACAGT
This sequence comes from uncultured Acetatifactor sp., assembly GCA_964486095.1. Classification (GTDB taxonomy): domain Bacteria; phylum Bacillota; class Clostridia; order Lachnospirales; family Lachnospiraceae; genus Acetatifactor. The sequence continues at coordinate 2,258 of CAZAMX010000366.1, forward strand.
CTGGAAGAGGCGGTGGAAATGGGGCGGCTGCTTGCGGGCAGGGAGGATGTGATCATTGCCTTTGGCACATTGTCATTTGCGGGGCGGTTAATGAAAATTGCGGGCCGGCAATAGAATTGAGGTTATTAAGATGGTAGATCAGAAGAAGATACAGGAAGCAGTCAGGCTTTTACTGGAGGGAATCGGAGAGGACACGGGCAGAGAGGGGCTGGTGGAGACTCCTGACAGGATCGCAAGGATGTACGGAGAAATCTTTTCCGGTTCTGATGAGGATGCGGCTGTTCCCCTTTCCAGGGTGTTTACGGTTGATAGCGGCGAAATGGTGCTGGAAAAGGATATTGTTTTCTATTCCATGTGCGAGCATCATATGATGCCCTTTTTCGGCAAGGCTCATGTGGCTTATATTCCGGACGGGAAGGTGGTGGGCTTAAGCAAGCTGGCCCGGACGGTGGAAATTTATGCCAAAAGGCTTCAGATACAGGAGAGGATGACCGGACAGATTGCGGATGCGGTGATGGAGCATCTGCTGCCCAAAGGGGCCATGGTGGTATTGGAAGCAGAGCATATGTGCATGACTATGCGGGGCGTGAAAAAGCCCGGCAGCAAGACGGTAAGCGTTGCGGTCAGAGGGGTCTTTGAAAATAATGATAAGCTGCAGAATTGTTTTTTCCAAATGCTGCGGCTGGACAGGGGAAGCAGTATTGATGGATAGGATAAATAAAA
>CAZAMX010000367.1:0-2974 GCA_964486095.1 uncultured Acetatifactor sp.
GGAAGGGTTTACGATGACCAGGATCCGCTGGTCGACGGAGCTTCTGAGATCGGACAGCGGCTTTGCGTTTTCCGGGGCGTGGACAAATTCGATTTCGCCCCTGCTTTGCAGGCATAAGTGTGCCTGCCTGACGGCGATCAGCTTTTTAACTTCATGGTACAGGGAGTCTTCATCGGCTTTCTGGGCTTCCACGGTAGGTCTGTCAGGAGCCTCATCCATTTTGATGTACAGCTTTTCGGCAGGAGCGCTGCTGAAACCGGCGTTTGCCGTATTGTCCCACTGCATGGGGGAACGGGAACCGGTCCGGTTATACCCTCCTTCCACGGAGCTTAAGCCCTCCACATAGCGCATACCGATTTCATCTCCGTAATAGATAAAGGGGGCGCCTGGCATGGAAAGCAGGAAGCCGAAGGCAATCTTCATCTCATCCGGACTTAAGGAGCGGGCCAGCCTGTCCATGTCATGATTGCCGGAGGGAATGCAGATCAACCCCTTCTTTGCGGATTTTTCATAATTTTCCCGATATTTTGCCACAAAAGCCGACACATCCCCTTTGCCCTCCGAAGAGAAGAAGGGATGCTCACAGCGAAAAAGATCATTATAACGGGAGGGGCCGAAATGGAGCAGGAAGTCCATGTGGAAGCCTCCCTGAAGGGATTTATCCGGCTCGCCCCATTCGGACACAAAGGCTGCCTCCGGAAACTCCCTGTCCAAAAAAGCGCGGACCTTCTGCCAGAGAGCAATGGTACCCTTGGAGCCTTCATCATTTTTAACCAAGGAGCCTGCCATGTCTACCCGAAAACCGTCACAGCCCATGGAAAGCCAGAAGCGGATCACATCCAGCATGGCATTTAAAGTGGCTGTCGGTCCGGCATCATCCGGAGACTGCTGCCAGGGGCGGGTAATTTTGTAATAACCGTAATTCAGGGCAGGCTGCATGGAAAAGAAGTTTAGAGCTACGGCGCCGTCCCTGGGGGAAATGCCTCTGAGACACCCCATATTCTCCGGAGATTCCCATACATTATCTGTCCAGATATAGCGGTCCGTATACTGATTTTTCTCTGCCTTCATGGATTCCAGAAACCATTTATGCTCCACGGAGGTGTGGCCGGGAACCAGGTCCAGCAGCACGTGCATTCCCCGGCTGTGAGCCTCGGCAAACAGCTGCTTTAAATCTTCGTTGGTGCCGTATCTGGGTGCGGCAGTGCAGTAATCTGCCACGTCGTATCCGGCATCTCCGAAGGGTGACAGAAAACAGGGATTGATCCAGATGGCATTACAGCCAAGCTCCCGTATGTAGTCAAGCCGTTTTATAATTCCCTGAAAGTCCCCGATACCGTCAGCATTGGTATCTTGAAAGGATTGAGGATAGATCTCATAAAAAACCGCGTTGTCCAGCCATTTTGGCATAAGTGTGTCCTCCTTTACGAAAACGCTTTCTGAAATGTATATTTATCATACATCTTTTCCCATGGTTTTTCCAGTAGTTTTTGGAAACTGCATATTTAAGCCTTTTTTGCGGATAATATGCAGGTACATTATATTTCTGCATATCGGTGTAAGACGTAAAGCGTACGAAAGGAGGGCTTAAGGTGAAGGTATGTTTTCTCATAGTCGCCGGAGCCAGCTACGGTTTTTTGGCTGCGGCAGGTGTGTTTACGGTATTGGCGGCGGTGGGGCTTGTTCCCAGATTCGCCAGCAAGACCCATACTGCCGGGAAGGCCATATTATATGAAGAAGCAGTGATCTTTGGTACAATCAGCGGCGCCGTCTTAAGTGTTTTTTCCAGGTATTGCCGGTTTGGCGCCTGGTGGCAGGAACAGTTCCCTGACAGTCAGAGGTTATTGGATATAGCAGGCGGCTTTTGGCAGGCGGTATTTGGCTTGTTTGCCGGGATGTTTGTAGGGTGTCTTGCGCTGGCCATTGCGGAGATGCTTGACAGTATTCCCATTTTGGCCAGGCGAATTTCCTTCCGGCATGGAATCGGGATGGCGGTGTTAAGCATGGCCGCAGGAAAGCTCTGCGGTTCTTTTTTTTATTTTCTGACGGAATTTCACCGGACAGCCGGTTAAGCGCAAATTGTAAATGATGGAGGATAGCATGGGAAAAATGTCTGATGTGACGGTTTACTTGAAATGTGAAAGAAATATAGAGGTGCAGTCGCCGGATGTATTTTTGTCCGATGTGGGAGCGGTCCGCTGTCAGGACGCGGCGCTGGCGGCCAGGCTGAAGGCCATAAAGGTATATCGCTTTGCACAGAATGACGCCAGGCGGTGCGTGATCAGTGTATTAAAGCTGGTAGAGCTGATGGAAAAGGAATGTCAGAATATAAGCGTGCAGGTCTTGGGGGAAACAGATGTGCTGCTGGAATGGGTCAATGTTGACCGGCACAAGGGCTGGCAGCAGTGGCTTCGGGGAGCCTTTGTCTGCCTGGTGAGTTTTTTCGGGACGGCGTTCACGATCATGGCTTACCACAACGATGTGGGGATCAACGACGTGTTCACCCTTATCTATTCCATGGTGATGAACAGGGAGCCGCAGGGGCTGAACATTTTAGAAGTATCATATACCATAGGGCTTGCGGCCGGTATCATCGTATTTTTTAATCATGTGGGCGGCAGACGGCTGACCAAGGATCCTACACCCATTGAGGTATCCATCCGCAATTATGAGGAAGAGGTAGATAAAGCTTTAATTGCTCAGGCAGGCCGGGAGGGCAAAGAGAAGGAAGCTAATTGAAGCCCCGGAACCCCTTGCCGATGATTTCTCTGCTGTTGGTGATGGCGATAAACGCTCCCGGTTGTGTTTTGCGGATGAAATTACGTAAGTCCACAGCCTGGCTTCGTTTCATAATCGTAATGATGACGGTTTTTTCGTTGTGTTGATAAGCGCCCTCCGCCCGGTAGATCGTGGCGCTGCGGTTTAATTGTTCCACGATATAATCGCAGATGGGGGTCGGATTATCACAAATTTT
>CAZAMX010000368.1:0-2911 GCA_964486095.1 uncultured Acetatifactor sp.
CAAGGACAAGCCGAAAATTGAGTTGCCCAGAGCAGCAAAAGCATCTCAAAGCTCAGCAGGGAAATCGTAATTTTGTAAGGGTAATCGGATTCAACGCAGGGAGGGATTCATCTTGGAAGACGCAAAATTTTTAGGTAAGCTCAGGCAAAAGGTGAAAAAGGTACAGGATCCCAAGCGCTTTGAACATACGCTGGGGGTGGAGTTTACCGCGGCGGCCCTGGCCATGAAATATGGCGCATCCATTATGGACGCACAGGTGGCAGGGGTATTGCATGACTGCGCAAAATGCCTTTCGGATAAGGAAAGATTAAAGCTCTGTGAAAAACATGGCATACCGGTATCGGAGGTGGAACGGCGCAATCCCTTTTTACTGCATGCAAAGGTGGGAGCTTATCTGGCAGAAACGGAATACAAGGTGACAGACAAGCCGGAAATTCTGAACGCCATCCGCTATCACACTACAGGCCGGGAGGGCATGGGTCTTTTAGAGAAGATTATTTTTGTGGCGGATTATATTGAACCGGGCAGGAGGCATGCCCCCAATTTGTCAGAGATACGACAGCTTGCCTTCGAGGATCTGGATGGAGCAGTACTGCGGATTCTGGAAGATACGCTGGTACATCTGAAAAAAACAGGCGATGAAACGGACCCCATGACGGAGCGGGTTTACCGCTATTATCTGAACAGGCGTCATTCCGGTTAAACAGAAGGCATAAGGAGAATGTATGGAAAAAGAAAAATCAATGGAAATGGCAAAACTGGCTATTGAGGCATTAGAGGATAAGAAGGCCGAGGATATTCGAGTAATAGACATCAGCGAAGTATCGGTGATCGCCGACTATTTCATTATCGCAGGCGGAAACAACCGCAGCCAAATTCAGGCTCTTTGCGACAATGTGGAAGAGAAAATGGGAAGAGCCGGCAGTACCGTCAAACAAATCGAGGGCTACGATACGGCAAACTGGATTCTGATGGATTTCGGTGATGTGATTGTTCATATTTTTGACAGGGAAAACAGGCTTCTTTATGATTTGGAGCGCATTTGGAGGGACGGAAAACAGATGGGGGTTGACCAATTATCATGATTTTTATATCTCATTCATCCGCGGATGCGATTACGGCCGCCGAGATCTGCAGATTATTGGAAAAAAATCACATAAAGTGTTTTATTGCTCCCAGAGACATCCGCTCAGGGCGGGAGTATGCGGAAGAGATTGTAAACGGTATTGACGGCTCCCGGGCCATGGTGCTGTTAATGTCCAAGGCGGCCAATGCTTCGCCTCACGTGCTGCGCGAGGTGGAGCGGGCTGTCAGCAAAAACATTCCCATTCTGGTTTATAAGCTGGAGAATGTGGAACTGAGTAAATCCCTGGAATATTTTCTCATGTCTCATCAGTGGCTCAGCAGGGAAAGAGGAGAAAATTACGAAGAGATCCTGACGGCGGCAAGGGATCTGGAACAGGCAGCTGACTTAAACTGCGCACCGCAAGGGGAAACGCTGCAGAAGAGGTCGGAAAAGCCGCAGGGATTAGAAAAAGCTGCCGCAGGACAGACAGATACGGCAGAAAGGACAAATACCGCCGGGAAAAAGAGGCGGGGTCTGTGGGTCTGCGTCTTGTGTGTGATATTGGCGGCGGCTTTGGGCATTGGACTGAATGCGGCCGGAGTTTTACCGGCAGGCAAAAAAAATGCCGCCCAAAATTATGATATAAAGGCAGGGGATACGCTGGTTTTTGGAAGTTATCTGGGGGAACCCATTGAGTGGCGGGTGTTGCATTTGGAAGAGCAGGATGGCAGGCAGACTGCCGTCCTGATTTCCAAGTATATCCTTACCATGAAGGCTTTTGACGCTGCCGAGAGCGGCAAGTATAATCATGATGAGAACAGGGACTACATCAGCAGGGAATCGGAAGCTGACAGAGATTTGGAGCTTCAGGCCTATGTAAGGGGCAACAGCAGCTGGCAGAAATCCAATATCCGGGCATGGCTGAATACTGCGACGGAGGTTGTTGTCTATGAGGGGCAGGCACCGGTAACCGCGGCAATGTCGGAGCTTCATAACGGGTATCAAAACGAGGCCGGTTTTCTAAACGGTTTTACGGAAGAAGAAATCGAAATGCTGCTGGAAAGAGAATGTCATACCCCCGGAAACGCATTGGAAGGGGGAGACATTGTTACCTTTGACAAAGTATTCCTGCTTTCAACGGAGGAGCTTGCCTGGTTTGACGAAGCAGGCATGAGCAGGCTGAGTGAACCCACAGAGGCGGCGCTTGAGCAGGACTTAAGCCAGTGGTATGAGGTTTCCCTGTCGGAACACGGTGTTAAGGAGTACTGCTGGTGGCTTCGTACCCCGGCAGAGGGATATTCCAGCAGGGTTTACCTGGTGGAAAACGGTTACGGAATCGAAAATGAGGAGATCAGCAACAACTTAAGAAGGGCGAATGCAGGCCTGGAGGGATTTGGCGTCAGGCCGGCAGTGATGGTTGACCTTGAAAGCTATTTTCAAAATCAAGAGCGCTGACATTTCCGAAATTGTTAGGAAATACTGATGACGAAATTTGTCTATATATCGAAAAAACAGTTGCAAAATATAATAAAAGAGGTATAATGAGGTGGAAAATATTTGAGGGAGAGGTATGTGAAATGAAGAAGAAAATCATTGCATTACTGCTGACGGTGACCACTGTTGTCTCGTTGACCGCTTGCGGAAAGCCCTTTACCTGCGATCTGTGCGGTGAGGAAAAGACCGGCAAGAAGTATACGGAGACCATTCTGGGTACTGAGATTACTTACTGTCAGGACTGCTATAAGGAGTTGAAAGAATTAAGCGATATTTTGGAATAATTTTATACTTTAGCAGGGTAAAATGGGCAGGGAGCTTCAACATATTGTTGAAACTCCCTGCTTGTTT
>CAZAMX010000369.1:0-1547 GCA_964486095.1 uncultured Acetatifactor sp.
GTCCCGGTGGGAATCGACGGACTTCCGCTTGAGGGAGCGGCGCCGGCGTCCTATTGAAAGAGTGTGGAAGAGCTGGCTGTTATTAACGAACAGATGAGCCTTCCCGGTCAAAGCGAGGAACAGTTTGAGGATCTGGCCTTTTCCTATATCATGACACAGAATCCGGAGGGCATCGAGGTTTCACGAGTGGACGGCGTGATTCAGATTATGGTGCCGATCTTAAACTGTCGCTATGCAACGGTGGAGGGGGAAAAGCAGCTGATACGCAGTGCGGACAACTGGGTGGATTATCTTCGTCTGCAGAATAATGTGATGGAGACGATTGAATCCCTGGCCAGGCATTATGAAAAATATCAGATCTGCAACAGAACTTATGCGGCGGGGAAAAGTAATGTAAAGTACGCGGTGCGCATGATGACCGATGAAGGGATGCGCACCTATACCAATGTGCCGGAGCTGGAAGGTGCTTCCGAAGAAGAGGTGACGGAGCTCTTTTCCGAATACAGAAGGTATTTGATCTATTATCCGGACAGCCTGACATTCATGGGAAATACCGTGACCAGCGAAGAGGAAATATACGGATATATCAGTGCTTATGATTATGCCTATCCGGATACTACCCACATATGGCTGGGTATGGACACGAGCTATACGGCCCAGGATGCCTTTTATAACGCAAACGCGGTTTATAATAAGATCGTACCTAATATGGGACGGTTTATTGCCCTGTTTGTTTTACTGCTGGTGCTGTGGTTAGGCATCGGTATTTATCTGTCTGTCACTACGGGAGTGTCGGTGGACGAAAACGGGGAGAAAATCTATTATTTGAAGCGCTTTGACCATTTGTGGACAGAAGCGCTGATTCTGCTGACCGCGGTTTTTGTCCTCGGAGGCCGTTACGGCTATTCCCTGCTTACCAAGATTGCGGAAAATCCGGAGACGGCCGCAACACAGATGCTGGGAATCCGCCTGTCCATCATTTATCAGTACGGAATGTTTGCTCTTTACGGAATATATTTAAATCTGGCAGTCGGTATTGTCTGGTACAGCCTTGTAAGAAGGCTTAGATCCCACAGCTTATGGGAAGACAGTCTGCTTCATTATGTGGGCATCGGTGCGGGAAAAGTAGTACGGTTTATGCTCAGCCACAGAAATTCCGTGATCAGCGTATTGCTGCCCTATAATCTTTTTTTGTTCCTTAACCTGGCGGCAGTGGTTTCTGTGTACAGGCTGCTGGAGGAAAGGGTGCTTACGATCATCGTCATAGTGTGCACGGTAGCTTTTGACGGTTTTGTGGGTGTGATGATCTTCAGGCGGAGCGGAGAGCAGAATGAGATTGTGGAGGGCATCAACAGGATACGGAACGGAGAAGTGGACTATAAGCTGGATACAAACGGTCTCCACGGCTCCAACAAAGAGCTGGCGGATGCCGTAAACAACATTGGCGAGGGCATTGGGAAGGCTGTTAAGACAAGTATGCGGGACGAACAGATGAAAACGGATCTGATAACCAATGTTTCTCATGATATTAAGACACCGCTGACTTC
>CAZAMX010000369.1:1557-2883 GCA_964486095.1 uncultured Acetatifactor sp.
AGGCACAGCGTCTCAAGCAGCTGACAGATGATCTGGTGGAGGCATCCAAGATTTCTTCCGGAAACATTGAACTGAACCGGGAGAAGGTAAATCTTACGGAGCTTTTAAATCAGGGAATAGGAGAGTTCTCCGAAAGGCTGGAGGAAAGCAGGCTGCAGGTGGTTTTTGAAGAGAGCAGCACGCCGGCTTATATCTTTGTGGACAGCAGGCGCATGTGGAGGGTAGTGGAAAATCTGCTCAATAATATTTGCAAATATGCCCTGGAGGGAACCAGAGTTTATTTTGATGTCAAGGAAGAAAACGGACGGGTTTACGCGTCTGTAAAGAATATTTCCAAGCAACAGATGAACATCAGTCCGGAAGAACTGACGGAAAGGTTTATCAGGGGGGATCTGGCAAGAAGCACAGAGGGGAGCGGACTGGGATTGTCCATAGCCCAGAGCCTGACAAGAGTCCAGGGCGGAGAATTTACAATATACCTGGACGGCGACCTGTTCAAAACGACTCTGGACTTTCCCTGTTACAGCGGTCAGGAGGACATTATTTAATCCGCGTTCATGTCCACATCCCGGCGGTCATTATAGGCATCCAGAATGCTGTGCATTTTTTCCGTGGTTTCCAAAACGCCGCTTAAGGAAGCGGCATGGTTCATAAAGTCGATGAGAGAGGCGATAAACTTGCTCATGTCCGCCTCGATAAAGTAGGGCCTTGTGTATAGCTCGGGAGGCAGATAGGTCAGGTCGGTGGTGACCACCTTATCAAAATAGCCCTGTTCGTATGCTTTGTCAAAAGACTCCAGGCCGTCGGTAAAAAGTCCAAAGGTACAACAGATGAATACACGCCGTGCGTTTTGCTTTTTCAGCTGCTTTGCCGTGTCGATCATGCTTCCGCCGGAGGAAATCATATCGTCGATGATAATGACGTCCTTGCCGTCCACACTGTCGCCTAAAAATTCATGGGCCACAATGGGATTCCTGCCGCCAACTATGGTGGAATAATCTCTGCGATTGTAGAACATGCCGGTATCCACGCCAAGTACGCTGGCAAAGTAGATGGCCCGGTCCAAAGCGCCCTCGTCAGGACTGATGACTACCAGGTGATTCTTGTCCACGATCAGATCATCCTCTGCGTTCAGCAGCGCCCTTATGAATTGATCATGGGGGATGAAATTGTCAAAGCCGTTTAAGGGCGTGGCATTCTGTACCTTGGGATCATGAGCGTCGAAGGTGATAAAGTTGTCTATGCCCATATTATGCAGCTCCCGCAGCGCATAAGCGCAGTCTAAGTATTCCCGGCCGTTTCTATTATGCTGTCCTCCCTCAAAGA
>CAZAMX010000370.1:0-2877 GCA_964486095.1 uncultured Acetatifactor sp.
TGATAAACCATAACCTCCACAGTCAACCTGAACCTGCTCGAATAAATCACTGTTTATTTCAAATTCCTTAAATTGAGGAAACACAGAATACAGATTGTGGATGTCATATTCCTTTTCCACACCATTTTGAAATAATACTGACAACCTCAAATCACTCAATGGTTTAACTGTTTGAATTCTGTGTGTCATTTTTCCACCGCCTTATCTATCTGATTTCCGGAAGAACTTCAAATTGTTCCGTGTCCCACATCATTATCAATTTAGCCATAGTACCAAAGCAAGAAATAGCCCTTCATTCACCGCATACTCATGAACTATTTCTTTCATTTTCATACAGGGGTTGGTAACCGAAACGGTTTGAAATATTTCCCGGATATGTATCATTACGGTAACATATACATGTGCCAAATGTCAACATGATTTTTCAGATATACAAATATTTTTTCAGTTCCTCACCATTGCTATTTCCTGCATTATCCTGTAGAATAAGATACAGTTCATGAGAAATACAGTACAGAAACGAGGTTACTTATTTATGGCAGGTTCAACCTTTGGTACAATCTTTCAAATAACCACCTGGGGCGAATCACATGGTAAAGCGCTGGGAGTCGTCATCGACGGCTGTCCCGCCGGACTCCCCCTTTGCGAATCAGACATACAGCAATATCTTGACCGCCGGAAGCCTGGCTCCAGCAGCATTTCCACCCCCCGTAAGGAGGATGATACCGTTGAAATCCTGTCCGGAGTGTTTGAGGGCCTTACCACCGGCGCCCCCATTTCCCTGATGGTGCGCAACACCTCCCAGCGGTCAACGGACTATAGCGAAATAGCCGGCTGCTACCGGCCGGGCCATGCAGATTATACCTTTGACGCCAAATATGGCTTTCGGGACTACCGGGGCGGCGGACGCTCTTCCGGCAGGGAAACGGTTGGCCGGGTGGCCGCAGGAGCCATAGCCGCTAAGCTTTTAAAACAGTTGGGAATTTCCGTCTGCGCTTATACCCGTTCCATCGGTCCCGTCGAGATAGATCCGGCACATTTCGACCGCGGCGCCATTCTGTCCACTCCCACCGCCATGCCGGATACTGCGGCAGATAAAGCTGCCTTGGCTTATCTGGACGAAATCAGAAAAAATACGGATTCTGTCGGCGGCTGCATGGAATGTCTGGTAGAAGGGCTTCCTGCCGGAATCGGCGATCCTGTCTTTGAAAAGCTGGATGCCAATCTGGCAAAGGCCATCATGTCTATCGGCGCGGTGAAGGCCGTGGAAATTGGGGACGGCTGTACCGTCTCTTTAAGGAAGGGCAGCCAGAATAACGACGCCTTCCGAAACGTTAACGGACAAATTACAAAAGCCACCAATCATGCAGGCGGTATTCTGGGAGGCATCAGCGACGGCAGCACTCTGCGGATCCGGGCTCATATAAAGCCAACCCCTTCCATCTTCCTCACCCAGCAGACGGTAAATCGAAGTGGAGAAGAGATCGATATTAACATCAAAGGCCGGCATGATCCCATTATCGTTCCAAGAGCCGTGGTAGTTATGGAATGTATGACAGCTCTCACAGTTCTGGATGCCATGCTCCTGAACATGTCAGCAAAACTGGATCGGCTGGTTGATTTCTACACCGATTCCCGTCAAAACAGACCGGACAGCATATAATTACCTATTCGTTACAAATACCATATATTTTATCACATTGCAACAACAAAAAGGAGGATCATCATTATGAAGGATTCAAATTGTGGATATTGTATGCGGGGAGAATTACTGGACAAATTCGGTATCTTCATCTGCGACCTGAAAGTCAGCAGCCTGATCCTGTTCAGGGAACAAAGTAAACCGGGCCGATGTATCGTAGCTTACAAAGACCATGTAAGCGAGATGATTGACTTAAACGACGAGGAAAGGAACGCCTTTATGGCGGATGTTTCCTATGCAGCCAGGGCCATTCATGCCGCTTTTCATCCGGACAAGTTAAATTATGGTGCCTATGGCGACACCGGCTGCCATCTGCATTTTCACCTTGTTCCCAAATACAAGGGCGGTGACGAATGGGGCGGCACGTTCCAGATGAATCCCGACAAGGTTTATCTCTCCGATGCGGAGTATCAGGAAATGATCGCGAAAATAAAGGAAAATCTGTAAAAACAAACAATCATTGAAATACGGAAGAATCTCAAGGCGAACTTGTTCACCTTGAGATTCTTTGAGGCGAAACTTAGATTTTCTTAGGTTGAAACCTCTGAAACCAAAGAGCAAATGTTCTTACAGCTTATGAAAGGTAATGCAGTTCGGCACATTTACCAGAATAGGCGGTCCGTTCATAATCATGGTGCCGTTTTTCACGTCTACATGGAAAAAGGTCATGTCATTGGACTCATGATTTAAAGATACCAAAAACTTATTATTGGGGAATAAAATGGCATCCTTGGGGTACTCTCCACTGATGGGCAGGCAGAAAACCTTTGTCAGCATTCCCGTTTCCTCATCCACCTTGAAAAGTACCGCCGAATTATCTCCTGCCACAGTACTTACCAAGTATCTGTGATCCTCGGAAAAAGTCAACGCGCTGGTAGCGTTGGAGCTGCCCCGCTCCAGATTGGCCGTCTCCACAGACTGAATATTTTCAAACACTGGCTGCCCTTCCCGGTCTTCGTAAGAATAAACATCTATATAGCATTTCCATTCATGTACAATATAGATAAAACGCCCGTCTCTGGATATTTTAATATGTCTGGGCGCAGACTCGATGGCGCTTCTGATCACGTCCGCCAGTACCACCTTGCCGCTTCCCAAATCCAGCCGGTAAACATTCACATGATCCATGCCCTGATCTGCCACCAGCAGATATTTGTTGTCATGGGTCCTTCTGG
>CAZAMX010000371.1:0-2873 GCA_964486095.1 uncultured Acetatifactor sp.
GGAATAATCTGTTTTTCCGTAACGCTTTTATATATCTCACTCACCTTAACCACCAGATCCGCATGTGACTTCTCATGCAGCCTGTCCTCTTCCGCGTCATTCAACTGCTTGCGGAAATTTTTGTCCTCCGCCTCTCCGGTAACAGTAACCCTCCGGGTACCGCTCTCCTGCCCACATTGCTCACACTGAAAAGAATATGGCAGCTCCACACTCTCTGTTCTGGTATGCAAGTAATAAGAACTCATGATATGTCTCTCCTTTAAGTAAATTTTACAAATTTATAATTTTATTTTAGCATTTGAGCAAAATCTGTCAATCTATTTCGCCTTGATAAATGGCAAACTTTTCGTTGCGAAAGGTCTGTCTGTAACCCTTCTGCTCCATAAAATTAAGTATCAATTGTAATTTTATATCTCCAGCCACTGACTCCACAACGGACTCGCTCATCACTGCCTCATACAATGCCTGTCTGCCTCCGTCCGCATACAGGGCTGAAGCATTCTCCAGCAGAACCACCGGTGTTTCTTCCCCCAGCTTAAGCATATCCGCTTCCATCACCTCATAGCTGTAGGAAGCCAGATTAATCCAGGGATTAAAAGCGGCAGGCATCTGCAGATAATAAGATAATGAGGGAATCGCCCGATTTAGAGGCGTCCCGTACAATATAACCTCCTGCCCCTCCAGCCCGTTTTCTTTTACATAAGCGCTGACAGAACTCATCCAGCGGGCTTTTTCCTCAGACATCTTTACGTTCTTCAAAATCTCGTTGTTTTCCACCTCGGCACTGATGTCCCTCACTCCGGCTGCTTCGGCAAAAGCAAACTTGATTCCGAACCCGGTAAACTGAACACAGCACAGAAGCAGAAAAACCGACAAGGTACACTTTATGGGAAATACAGGTATGGTAACACGCGATATTTTTTTATCCTTGTACTCTGTCAGAAAGCTGACGCAAGCCTGAAGGGTGTATGGCGCCGCAATAAACAGGTTATTTATGCTGGGGAATATCCTGTTATTGCTTCCAATGGAGGTCAGGAAGATCACAAGGATCAGCATACTGCCCACCAGCCTGTCCTCCTTCCTGCTCTTGGGATGGAACACCCTCACCGCGGCAATGAACAATGTCAACATCAAAAACACGATTGCCGGTCTGCGCATGGATGCGTAATCACAAAAATCCAGGGTGCAGAAGGGAACTCTCAGGCCTTCCCCGTCCCTATAGTAAAGCCAGCCTGCCATAAGCACAGCCAATACAATACATGCCGCCTGTACGATGCGCTTCACAATCACCGCCGCCCTGCCTTTACCCTTAATCAGCTCCGCAGGTACGGACAGCGCCATTCCCGCCGCCAGGAAGACCCCCATACGGATCAGCCAGTAAAAATTCTCCGTATAGTCATGCAGCATATTGCGCACCATATCCACCGCCCGGTAATCCGTGGCCGTATCAGTCATGGCAAACAGGCGGGCAATCCCTGCGACATATTCCCCAAGACCATATCGGATGTGAATATAGCCAAGCAATACCGCCAGCGCCGCCAGATACCCCAGCAGACACCAGCCTGTATGCCGGAATATTTTCTTCCATAATCCCTCCGGCTCCTGAATGTCTCCTGCTTTTTGTCTATTATCCTGCTTTTCTTCTCTAGCCCATAAAAAATCAAAAAACCACACTGCCAGTATCATCGCCGCCTCCGGCAGATTGGAAAACCTCACCAGTACATTGGCCCCCAGACAAACTCCGGCCGCAATCAAAAACCCTTTTTTATCCTTTGTTAAACCATAATATAATAAAATAAAGGCTCCCAGAAACAATACATAGGTCATGTAGTTATACAGCAGGGCTGTGGGACACCAGCAAAGGCTGACCGCCGCCATCTCCCCCAAAAATGCCGCCCAGGGCCGAATATTCAGCTTTTTCGTACAAAACAGGTATCCCAGTACTGCCAGCAGGCTGACAAACAGCCCTGTATAGATATTCATTCCCACAAGAGTGCCGCCGTTTGGCAGCTTCGTAAGCAGATGTCCCACCGCATTGGAAAGCCAGGTGGAAAACAACCACATGGGGTCCATATGCTCTGTCCCCATGTAGGTATAATTGGCATAATTATAGCCCGTATCCATAAGGTCCAGCCCCCATTGCACATGCCGCAGGGGATAAAAGGCCAAAATAACAATAAACAGACTCTCTCCTACATTTTTAACCGCCCCCAGGCAGCTTCTTCCGGCCCTGCTTTCCGTCCGTGCCTCCATCATGTATCCTCCCATTCCGCTTTGCGGAATCTTAAATCTGCGCGGAAAACGCTCATCCTCCGGGCATTCTTCTCTTCGCACACTATGCGTCCTTAAAACAAATTGTCCACACGCTCTATCTTTTCGATCAGCTTCCTGTAGCCCTTCAGTTTGTACAGCAGCCGATGAAGCACAGCCATCAGACCGGCCCGCAGCATATCCACCAGAATCCCTGCAATAAATACGCCCACAGCCGCCAGCAAAGTAAAAAGCAGCAGCTCTCCCACACTGTGAATCCGGTCGGAACCAAACCAGGGCTGCCAGGTGTAGCGCAGTCCCAGATTCTCATGAAGCAGGTACACTCCCAGGGTATATGGCCCTATCTTTTTTATAACATCTGCTATTTTACCATTTATCTCCATCCGTGCAAAAGCACAAAACAGCCCCAGCGCCCCTAAAAACGGGAGAATATGATTATATTCCAGGCACATTCCCGTCATCCTGCCGATACTGCCCGTGCGAATATAAATAAACCGCAGAGCCATGGTACCTGCGAATGCCAACAGACAGCAGGCTGCATACAGGCAGATTCCTCTCCCCCGCTTCTTTAAAAACGGAATGCCAAATCTCCGGATATAGGC
>CAZAMX010000372.1:0-2865 GCA_964486095.1 uncultured Acetatifactor sp.
TATCAGCTGATACATGTCAGTCTTGATGACCACATTACTTTCTTAGAGATATTTATCATTCCCTACCTGTTATGGTTCGGTTATGTGGCCGTTGTGGTGATCTATCTGTTCTTAAAAAACAAACAGGATTATTATAAGGCCTGCGCCTTCCTGTTTACCGGCATGACCATATTCCTGATCATCTCCACGCTGTGGCCCTACGGACACGATTTAAGGCCGGTCTCCATGCCGAGGGATAACTGCTTTACCTGGCTGATCTCCATGCTCTGGAAGACAGACACTCCTACAAATCTCTGGCCCAGCATCCATGTATTTAACTCCATGGGCGCACATTTTGCCGTAATGCGCAGCAGAGATCTGGCACAGACAAAATTCGGCAGGCAGATAAAAATTGCCTCCGGAATATTATCCGTCTCCATTATCCTCTCTACCATGTTTATCAAACAGCATTCCGTGTTTGATGTAGTAACGGGTATTTTGATGGGCGCCGTGATGTACGCATTTGTCTACAGAAGGGAATGGCTGCTGGTCTTCCGGCCCGCAAACAAGGACCGCGAAAAAGCCGCCGGCTGATTACACGCCGGTGTCAAGGCAGCCCCGCCAAACATTTGAATGTCATAATTCAAATGCCGTATCAGAAAAAGCACTTGAAAAATATTATGTTTTTCAGTGCTTTTCTTTTTTTGTTTTTATGCTATACTACTCCTAGAAAAAAAGGGTTCATTCTATAAAAGGGAGGTACTTAAATGAAAAAGATAACTTCGTTTATTATTTTTCTGCTTGCTGCCATGATTGCCGCCGGATGCGGAAAAGCAGAAAATGATCCGGGCCGGGTCTCTCTGGATACGGCAGAGGAAACGGCCCTGTCCGACGCCGGACTGTCGGCTTCAGACGTAAGCTCCCTAAGCGTAAAGACAGAACAGACCGGCGGTATTTCTGTATATAATATTGAGTTTTGTGCGGACAATATGAAATACGAGTATGAGATCCATGCCGGCACCGGCGAGATTTACAGCAAAAACATGGAAGCCATCGGCGGTACAGTTTTGGCGGAAAATCAGACCGCAGACAGCCGGAATGATGAGCAGGCTGACGGTAGCCAGACCAATCAACCGCAGACCGGACAAGCGCAGCCCAAGCAGAATGACCCCGTACAATCCGAACAGACACAGCCCAAGCAGGATGCCCCTGTACAATCCGAACAGACACAGCCCAAACAGGATGCCCCTGTACAATCTGCCGAAACCCGGCCCGCACAGAGCGGCGACGGGCAGGTCACCCTCGACGCTGCCAAAACCGCAGCGCTTACGGACGCCGGTCTTACAGCCGCAGATGTCACCTACACAAAGGAAGCCCTGGACTATGAGGATGGTGTGGCAGTATACGAAATTGAATTCTACACCTCCACCCATGAGTACGAGTATGAGATTCATGCGGCATCCGGCACAGTACACAGCAGATGCGTAGAACCCTGCGTCACGGGAACAGAGCATCACGGAAAGCATCACCGGGAAGATCATCGGGAAAATTGCAGCGATGATTACTGCAGCAGCTATTGGTGCGATTACTGCCATAATGGAGGTATTGCGGGAACTGATATAGGCGCGGAAGAGGCAAAGAATGCCGCTCTGAACCATGCGGGACTATCCGTTGAAGATGTAACCTTTACCAAGGCGGAGCTTGACTGGGAGGACGGAGCAGCCGTCTATGAAATAGAATTTATTTCCGGCATTACGGAATATGAATATAAAGTCAGTGCGTCAGACGGAACCATTCTGTTATATGAGATCGACTGAGGCCCTTCCCTTACAGGCTGCGCTGCCTTAATTCGTCCAGCCGTCTTCTAATGGCTTCCGGGGCTTCTTCCGGAGCGGACAGTCCGCTCACGGCTTCCTCCATGGGACAGCTTCCCGTGCCCTGACGATTTATAATATACTCTACGGATACATCATACAAAAACGGAATATGATTCTCGGTAAATACGCCCATGGCAGCCTCGCTGATTACATGGGCGTATATCTCCTTCACTCCCAGCAGCACGTACAGAAAAGCAGCCGCCTTGCCAACCACCTTGTCAGCGGCGGAAAAGCCCTTTGCTTCAAGACCGCCATCCAGCCAGTCAAGCAGCGGCTTTACCCCTCTCTCCCTGCTTGTATACATTATATCGTCCCTGCACAGGACGCAGGTGTACTGCCCCTCCTGCAGATGTTCCACCGCTTTTGTCAAATCATTCTCCATCCCTTCAGAATCCTCCGAAACCATTCCTTCCGTTCCATGAATCTATGAAACCATTATTGGGAAGTCAGTTAAATTTAAATATCTTCTGACAGATTTTGTAGCCCTCCACTGAAATTTTCCTTCCGCCCCGGCCGGGCAGATTCATGGCCTCACCCATGATACCGTGGCGCATCCAACGGTACAGCAGCCTGTCCTTTTCTTTTAAATACTGCCACAGCTCGGCTTTTTTAGCCAGATTTTCCTCTGTGCCAGAACGTATCAGCAGCACCGATGAGACCGTGGTAATAATCTCCAGATAATTTTTCATATATTGGTACAGACGCTTGTGCTTCACAAGTGCCGCCTTCCTCTCCGTCAGGTAATCAATCATCAGCTTGTTGACTCTGATCTGCTGATCAATGCGTGAAATCATCACATCCTCATTGACAGACTGATCTTCCCTGCCAATATAATAACGGTAAAAATTCACATCCAAATAATACATATTTTTGACAAAGGGAAGCGGCTCAAACACATAAAGATTATCCACATAAAACGTGTGCTCCGGCAGCCGGATCCCACACTCCTTCAGCAGCCTTGTCCTGAAGATGACAGAGTGCATCAAGATATAGTGGCCCTTCTGAAAAT
>CAZAMX010000373.1:0-2352 GCA_964486095.1 uncultured Acetatifactor sp.
GCTGAAAACACTGAAAAACCATTATCTGAAATCCGGCTGGTTTACAGGGCTGTCCCATGTACTTGCCGTTGCCAATGACTGTTTTCACCGCTATATCGTGGGGCAATGCACGGAGGCGGTTATTCTGGGTGCGCTCTGCACCGCGGGAATGTTGCTGTTCCGTTTCCCCTATGCCGCAGTGGTGGGCGTCACCGTGGGTTTTACCGCCCTGATTCCCGTAGCGGGTGCTTATATCGGCGGCACTGTAGGCTTTTTACTGATCCTCACCTCATCTCCCCTGAAAGCGATCCTGTTCGTGGTGTATCTGGTCATTCTCCAGCAGCTGGAGGGAAATATCATTTATCCTAAGGTGGTAGGCACCTCCCTGGGGCTGCCGGGCATCTGGGTGCTGGCAGCAGTCATCATCGGCGGCGGGATCAGCGGCATCGGCGGAATGCTGGCCGGCGTGCCTTTAAGCGCATGTCTCTACCGGCTGATCCGAGAGGATGTACACAAAAAGGACGTTCCTCAGGAAACACCCCGCCAAAATGAATCTTGACCGTTATTTAGTTTCAAATTCAAAAGGGCCGATACGCTGGGATTCACATCCCCCGCGTACCGGCAATCCATGAAGCAGTAAAGTGCTACATACTTTCGTCCACTGCCGCACCCTTTAGATCCTCGTCCAGCAGATTCATCTTCCTGAGCATATCCTGAATCTCCTTCTGCACATCATCCGAGGACTTTGTCAGATCGGAAAATTCTTCCGGACTCAGCTCTTCGATCCAGGTCTCTTCCTCTTCCCGTTTCTCCTTCTGTTTCTCCAGCAGTTCTTCCTTCTCTTTCTTTTCTTCCTTGATCTCTTCCGCCTGCTCTTCTCTCTTCTCCGCTTCCTCGTCCACATGGTCCACGCCTTCCTGCATGGCCATGCCGACAATTTCATCGTTTACCGCCGCCAGAATATTATCTGCGTCATCCCAGGCCTCCACCATGGGATGGTGCTTTAGCCGCTCCAGGCGCGTACCTCGAATCGAGGCATTTTCTCCCTGGATCTCACCCTCGCACCTGCCCAGCTTCTGGGCCTGGATTTTCCTCTCCTGATTCAGGACTTCCAGTTCTTCCTGATAAGCTTCCTCACCGATTTCACCGTTTTCTCTGGCGGCATCCAGCGTTTCCTGACGCCGATTAATATTCTCCAGTCCGTCCCGAAGCTCCGTATGTTCTTTTTTTAATTCTTCTATATGCTGCCGGCTTTCCTCTATGCCTTCATCCACTTTCAGATCGCCCTGAAACGCCTCGCGCACAAATTTCATGGCCTTCTCCTGAGCTTCGGCCTTTTTTTCCGCAATTCTGTCCCGCAGGGGGCTTTCCTGATTACGGTTCAAATCTCCCGCGAAAATAGTCTTTCTGTTTTCCCGGTCTTTCTCTGTGCCTTCCGTGACCGCACTGCTGCCGGGCTGCGCCCCCGCATACAGCGTAATGTTGTTGTCCACCTTCATGACAGTGCCTCCCGTCTTCTTTCCTTATTCTTAATATCGGCACCGGGGCGCAAACCTTTAACAGCAAATCCGTAAACCTTATTTCTTCTTTGCCTTTATCATGCCGATTGCCGCCGCGCCGATTGCCGCAACGGTAATGGCCGAGGCCACATTTTTGTGTTCGCTCACAATCTTTTTGCCTTTTGTAATTACTTTCTGTCCGCTTCTGGCAGCTTTTTGGGCCGTGGTTTCCTCAGAAGCTTCCAGCTCCTTTTCCTCCACGAGGCCGCTGTCCTTCAGCAGGATTCCCACATCCGTGTCTCTGATTTTGCGGATAATCAGCTTTACCGCTTCTTTCTCCGGCAGCGTCAGATCCATCTGCGAAAGAGGACGCTTATCCACAGCGTAATAGCAGGCTCTTAAAAGCTCTCTCACGTCATACTTGCTGCCCCAGACCTCCGGGACGCCTCTGTCTACCTTCAAGAGCGTATATACAGCCTCCATCCCCGTACGGATGGAGTACTCCGTGGTAAAAATCGTATCTCGCGGCGTCTCGGCAAACTGCCCCAGAAAAGCAAAGTTTACCGCGCCCTCAGGAACTACCAACGGCCTGTCTTCCTTTTTCCTGGGCTGGAAAAAGGCGTTAATGTAGGGCATAAAGCAGGTCGTAGTATTACATGCTTCCTTCGCCAGCGTCTTAATCTCTTCTTCGGGGATACCAATATGGTACAGCCACTCCTGACATACCTCTTCTCCGGTGCATTCCCGCATGGGCTTCCTGACATAATTCCCCTCTTTATCGGTGCTGAGTGAATACAGCCATATCAATACCGTATTCTTATCCTGCGCCTTGAACTGAGGCTGGCGGTTGATCGTCCATGATAAATAACAGTAA
>CAZAMX010000373.1:2362-2862 GCA_964486095.1 uncultured Acetatifactor sp.
GTCCTTTACCGTTACAATACCTCCGGTAGTCACTTTGCCTTCTCTGGGATCCCGTTTGCAGATCCTGATAATATGCTGGATAATCTCTTCATTGGACGTGGCAACCGTAGCGCTCATCCAATTGGTTGCTTCGAAATCGCTGCAGAACGCATCCGGATTCCCATATTCGCCATGGACGGCCTGACGGGCAATATTTTTCCACATATCCCAGGACTCTCCGACACCGTTTTTAATATTGCCAAGATCCGGCGCATGATTCTGATCACCATAGCAGGAAGTATCCGTGCAGCATCCGTTGGTAATGAACACCAGGTCGTCCTCTAAAAGGTCAATACTCTGCTCCTTTCCCTCTTTGACAAACCGAATCTGCCTGGCAATACGCTTTTCTCCCTCCGCCTCAATGATAACATTTTTTACATCCACGCCAAACTCAATCTTAACGACATGTGCCTCCAGATACATAACCAACGGAAGAAACATACTCTCATACTGATTGTACT
>CAZAMX010000374.1:0-2411 GCA_964486095.1 uncultured Acetatifactor sp.
TTCTCTTTGATGATAATTACCAGGTAAAACCCAGTTATTGGATATTCGTTAATACGCAGCCCCTGATGCCGGTTATCCATAAGCTGACGGTGCTGCAGACTGCGAAGGAGTCCTTTGCGCATGGCGTGGAGCAGACTTACACCCGCGGCGGCACAGCCGTAAGCTTTATTCCGGTCTGGAACGACAAGGGTATCTTCGTGCAGGTGAAGGTGGCTGATCCGGTAAAGGATGCGGAAGATAAAGTGACTCTCTATCTCGCGAAAGAAGACGGAACCATCGTATCCGCAGAATGTCTGCGTACGGATGCGGAGGAGACGGCGGATGGTTACACAGCTGTTGTGGGCCTGGAATTGGACAGCTCTCTGCTGAAAACGGCAGCCACTGTGAAATTTGATATTGTAGTTACCAACGGCGGCCAGAAAGCGGCATATAATGATACCACGCTTTCTCAGGCAGCAAGCAGCGAATACTTTGCGCTTGCATCCTTGAAGCCTTACACTTATATCCCCATGGGAACGGCAGAGGTGGACGGAGTGAGAGAAGGCAGCTGGGAGGAAGCAGTGTCCGTTCCGCTGACAATCCGCCTGGGAGCCGAGGCGAGTGCACAGGTAAGCCTTATGTGGGATCCGCAGTATCTGTATGTGTTTGCCCAGATTAAAGACAGCAATCTTGATGCTGCCGGCAGTCAGGCTCACGAGCAGGATTCCCTGGAGATATTTATAGACGAGAACAATCACAAGACCGATGCCTATGAAGAGGATGACAAGCAGTACCGTATTAATTATTTGAACGAGCAAAGCTTTAACGGAACCAAGTGCAAGGAAGAAAACATTGTGTCCGCGGCAAGGCAAACAGAGGACGGCTATATCATTGAGGCCGCGATCAAGTGGACGGACATTAAGCCTGCGGGCAATATGGAGATCGGTATCGAGCTTCAGATGAATGACGCGGCAAACGGAAGCCGCATCGGCACGCTGAGCTGGTATGACGAGTCGGGCCTGGGATGGTCATCTCCCGGGGTGTTTGGAACCGCAATTCTGAAGGACTATGTTACCGTGCCGGACAAGAATGAGGCATTGAATGCCGATGCTTTGGAAAGTGTTGCGGGAAATCTGGAAGAGCTGTTGGAAGATGAATATGCACCGGAAGAATTTGTTGCCAAATATGCAGAAGTCTTCTGTACTCTGGTAGGAGAAAACAGCAGCAGTCTGCCTCAGGAGACGGCCGGACTGCAGGAATTACTTGATAAATATGACGGGCTGCTGGGAAGAGCCGCCGGTTCCAGCGTCACGGTGAACAGCACGGACGACAGGATCCCTGCCGGCAGTACCGTCAGCGGTGCGCTGCTCAGCGTTCCGTCAGGAGAAAAAGCTGTTCTGCAGATCAGCAGAAAAGAGAATGCGGGGCTGCCGGGCTTAAGCGCTTATGGTAAGGTTTGCGCCTTTGACGTGAAGCTGCTGTCAGGAACAAGGGAATTATCCCTGAGGACGCCGGTGGTTCTCTCCATACCGATTCCTGCGGATATGGCCGCTGACAGTGTGATCGTGTTACATTTCGAGGATGGCGACGGGGCAGAGCCTAAGAAAGTAGAAGCTGACTGCGCAAACGGAAAAGTGACCTTTAAAGCGGAGCATTTCAGTACTTTTGCGCTTGCCAGTACCGGTCAAACGGTTCCCGACACGCCGGATAACCCCGACATGCCGGATAACCCCGACACACCGGATAACCCTGACACACCGCAGAATCCGCAGACGCCTGCTCCGGCGGACAGCTCTGCAAAAGACTCCGGGAGCGGCACAAATGAGGCTGCAGCAGATTGGGCACAGATCACGGCAGATTTAAGGAATGAATTATCCGCACTGAAACCGGATGCCACTGAGGCCGGCGTGCTCAATGTTGTAACAGGCAGGAAACTTATTGTTCCTGCTCAGGTCCTGCAGATGATGACAGACAGGCAGATGGTGTTGAGTATGAACATCGGGGACGGTTTTTCTTTTAGTATTACGGGAGTGGATATTCCCCGCGCCATAATAGAGAAGGATTTGGATCTTTCGGTATCGGAGGACAAAAAAGCTGTTCCGACGGCTGTAATTGAGAATACATGCAAGGATGCGATCATCTGCAGACAGATCTCTTTGTTGAACCGTGGGGATTTCGGTATGACTGTTAATCTGCATGCGGCTCTGGGTAAGGAGAACGCCGGAAAGTACGCAAACCTGTACCGCTATGATGCCAAAACAGGCACGCTGCTGTATGTGGGTTCCTTCAAGATAACCGCTATAGGGCAGGCAATGTTCGGAATCAACAAAGGAGAGGATTTTGTCGTAACGGTTACAGCCGACAAACCCCAAAGGGACTATATTGTGGTAAAGGGAGACACTCTGTGGCATATTGCTGCCAGATATAGAGTC
>CAZAMX010000374.1:2421-2858 GCA_964486095.1 uncultured Acetatifactor sp.
GTCCGCCTGAGGGATCTTGTGGAGAAAAATCCGCAGATAAAAAATAAAGACAGGATTCATATTGGAGACAAGATCCATCTGCCTTAAGAAATACGAAACAGAAAAATGTACTCATTGCATGTTTACTTTTCCTTCAAAGTGTGGTATCCTGTGAAAGTATGGTTTAGCCGATGCCCGGCGTGAGGACACTCCGACCGATGCTTAGTGTCAGGCGGTCCATACAGGAACAAAATACAATTTTATGGAGGAAGAAAAAATGATTTCCAAGGAAAAAAAGACTGCGATTATGAATGAGTATGCCAGAACGCCCGGGGATACCGGTTCACCCGAGGTACAGGTGGCAGTGCTGACGGCAAGGATTCAGGAGCTTACCGAGCATTTGAAGGAGAACCCCAAGGACCATCATACCCGCCGGGGTATGCTGAAGATGGTAGGTC
>CAZAMX010000375.1:0-2856 GCA_964486095.1 uncultured Acetatifactor sp.
ATATTCCCTATGGAAATAAAGCTTTGCTGTAAAATACTGGGAATGGCAATCACGTTAATTCTGCCCATATGAGGCCAGGAAATAATTTTTACTTTTCGCTCTGTTTTGATGGCTGCCAGTCTTTTTAACACCACCGTCAGCGCCAGCAGGCAGCTGATCCCCTGACAGAGGAAGGTAGCCCAGGCCACGCCTGCCACCCCCATGTGAAATGCCTTTACAAACAAAATGTCCATGGCGATGTTGGAAAGCGAAGAGCAGGCAAGAAACAGAAAAGGCGTCTTAGAATCCCCCAGAGCGGAAAAAATGCCGGTACAGACATTGTAAAAAAACAGGAAGGGCAGGCCCCAGATATAAATATCCAGATAAAGGGCGGAGTCCGCAAATACCTTCGTGGGAGTACGAATCAGCTCCAGCAGCCAGTCACTGCCGAAAATGCCGAACAGCATCAGCACACCGCACAGTACCCCCGTGGCAATCAGGGAAGTGTACACCGCCGTTTTCATCTCTCCGTAGTCCCTTGTCCCGAACAGCCGGGAAACGATAACGGAGCAGCCGATGTTGCAGCCAAAGGCAAAGGCAATAAAGATCAATGTAATCTCATAGCTGTTGCCCACTGCCGCCAGAGCATCCTCTCCCACAAACTTTCCCACTGTAAAGCTGTCCGCAATATTGTAAAGCTGCTGAAAAATAATGCTTCCAAACAGGGGCAGGCAAAACCTCCACAATACCTGTGTGGGTTCACCCACCGTCAAATCCTTGTTAAAACTCCTATTTGTACTCATGCTGCGAACCCCCTTCGCGTGTGTCATCCGCCAAAAATTTCCATCAAAGATTATACTCCACCCGAAGAGAATGTCAATTCCATTCTGCCTCACTGCAGGTAACGCCTGCAATTCCGACACCCTTTTTGCCCTGCCGCGGATAACGCCGCCTGGGACAGTGGATTTCTGTAAAGACCGTAAAAAACGTCGGTACTTAGTCTCCGTTTTTCAAGAGACTTATGTACCGTTACGTTTTTTCTCGAGTGAAAACGTGTCTTCCCAGGAATTCTTGTCCGTCAGGCGGCGTTATCTGCGGCAGGGCAAACGTATCTTTAAAATTGTATGGGTTTTACTTCCTCCGTCAGCGGCTCAAATTTGTATTCCGGGAAGCTGTCGATCAGCTCTTCCAGACAAAGAGTGGTATTATATATAATGTCATGAGCCAGCATAACCACCTTTTTGCGCTCTAATGTGCTTTCCCGGGCATTTTTTATCAGCTGCTCCGGAGTAGTCCTAGAGCCTGCATCCTCCAGACAGCCGTTCCAGTCAAAATAAATGAAACCCCTGTTTGTCATTTCTTCTATGATTTCCTCATAAACATTCTCATTATATGCGTTGATGCTGCCGCCGGGAAACCGAAACAGCTTTACCTCCACCCCTGTGACCTCATACACTGCCTCATAAGCCGCTTCAAAATCCGTCAGGTAACTTTCCACGCTCTCGTAGATCACATCGTACTCATGTCTATTGCAGTGAATGCCGATGGTATGGCCTTCCTCCACAATCCTGCGGGCTACCTCCGGATGCCTGCGCACATTTTCTCCCACCACAAAAAAGGTGGCCTTAATGTTATGCTTTTTTAAAATATCCAGCACCTTCGTGGTATTTTCCTCCGAAGGACCGTCATCAAAGGTCAGGTACATGGTCTTGGGATTAAAATAATAGTTTACACCCTCCGCAATCCCCATGGCAATCTTGTCCTGATAATCCGGATCACTCAGCCGCTTTTTCTCATCCCTGTTAGACAAAAAGCCTGTCTCAATCAGGCAGGAGGGCATGGTGGTTTCCCGAATTACGTACAGCTCTTTTGTTTCACACAGATTTCTTTCCTTTGCCTCCGTCTTTTTCAAAACTTCTCCATGTATCAGCTTAGCCAGGCGCCTGCTGCCCTCAGATTCGTCACAGTACCAGGTCTCAATTCCCCTGGCGGAGCTTTCCTGCTCTTCGCTGGCGTTCTGGTGAATGCTGACATATATGTCGGCTCCTGCTGCTTCTGCTGCCGCAACCCGTTCCTCCAATGTCAGCTCGGTGTCAGCGTCCCGTGTCAGCTTTACCTCAAAGCCCATATCCCGCAGCCTGGACGCAGTTCTTAAAGCAATCTCCAGATTCAGCTCCTTCTCCAGAACATCACCCCGCATACAGCCCTCATCCTCCCCGCCATGACCGGGGTCCAGGACGATCAGTGGTATTTTCGGCTCCTGCTCCACTGCTGATTTTTCTTCCTGATCTGTATGTGACGATTGTGTCATATTCGCATTTGTGCCATGAAGCAGCGATTCGCTTCCTGCTGAAAGCCCGGAGTTCATCGCCCCGGAAGCGTCAGCGGACATACCCTGTCCGTCCTGCCCTCCTGATGCTGCCGCCTTTTCCGCTGCCGGCAAAAGGCCAAAATAAAGTATGCTTAAGCCAATGGACAGCGTCAGGGTTATGCTCATCAAAATTGCGGCTATTTTACCGCATCCTCTGCTGCCGCTTTTTCTGCCGCGGACAGTCCTGCTGTCCCAGGGGCTTACCCTTACCAGCCTCACTTCATAACCCTTTCCCCTTGCCTGTCCGTACATGACATTAACCTCTTTTCGAAGAAATAAAAATTCCCTTGCAGCTACTATATAAAGCATACAAGGGAACACCGTCAAATATTCATATTTTTGGCATAAAAATTTCAAACTATTTCCATAAAAGTTGCATCATACCCGTAAAGACTACTTGGAAATTTTCAGAAAGAGCTCCTGAATGCCCTCATAAAATCCCACTGTCACGATAGTGGTTCCCTCCTCCATACCCACAAACAGATATGTTTTAAAGTATGGTGTAG
>CAZAMX010000376.1:0-1803 GCA_964486095.1 uncultured Acetatifactor sp.
TTGATCTATCTGATAATTTCTTCTGTTACCAATGTGGTGCTGGACCTGGTGTTTGTGGGAGGATTTGGCCTGGGAGTGGGAGCTGCTGCCCTGGCGACTATTATTTCTCAGGCCCTCAGCGCACTGCTTTGCCTGATAAAGCTTCTGCGGGCGCCGGAGGAGTACCGGCTGGTGATGAAGAAGATACGCTTTCACTGGGAGAGCCTTAAAAATATTGTGCGCTTTGGGCTGCCCTCCGGCGTTCAGAATTCGGTTATAGCGCTGGCAAACCTGGTGGTGCAGTCCAGCATCAATAGCTTTGGAGATGCGGCCATGGCAGGCTGCGGCTCCTATTTTAAGATAGAGGGCTTTGCCTTTTTGCCGGTAACTTGCTTTGCTCAGGGGCTTTCCACTTTTGTAGGGCAGAATTTGGGAGCCAAAAAGTATGACCGGGTTAAAAAGGGAGTGCGTTTCGGTATCCTATGCTCCGTATCAATGGCAGAGCTGATCGGCATTGTGGTCTGGGTATTTGCTCCTGTGTTAATCGGCCTGTTCAGCGACACTCCGGAGGTAATCGAATTCGGAGTGCGGCAGGCAAAGGTGGAAGCGCTGTTTTATTGTATGCTGGCGCTGGCCCACTGCGTGGCCGGGGTCATGCGGGGAGCAGGCAAGGCAAAGGTACCCATGATTATTATGTTGAGTTTTTGGTGTGTACTGCGGGTATCCTATATTACGACGGCGCTGCATTTTTATCCTCACATTGAGGTGGTGTTCAGTGCATATCCCTTGACCTGGAGCACCAGCTGTATCGCCTTTCTGATTTATTTCTTTAAGGCAGACTGGATTCACAGCTTTGAGCGGCTGGAACAAAATAAGCAGGCCGACAGACCTGTAAAACAGAGATGAGAATGGAGAGATGAAATGAAAGAGATCAATCAGCAGTCGTTACGCGGAGAGCGGGCATTGTTTGGCACCCATGACGCACGTATCAGCTATTGTACCTTTGAGGACGGGGAGTCTCCTTTAAAAGAGAGCAGCAGCCTGGAGATCGACAACTGCCTTTTTAAATGGAAGTATCCGCTCTGGTATACGAAAGACGTGACAGTGACAAATTCCACCCTGTTTGAAATGGCCAGAGCCGGTATCTGGTATGTGGATAATATTTCCGTGTCCGATACGGTGATCGAGGCACCAAAGAATTTCAGGCGTGCCAGGGGAATCAGGCTGAAAAATGTGAGCTTTCCCAATGCAGCGGAGACGCTGTGGAACTGTCAGGACCTTGATATGGATCATGTGACGGCAAAGGGCGATTATTTTGCCATGAACTGTAAAAACGTAAAGGCGGAAAATTTTACTCTTGTGGGAAATTACAGCTTTGACGGCGGGGAGAATATCGAGATCCGCAATTCCCGTATGCTCTCCAGAGATTCCTTTTGGAATGCGGATAATGTGACCGTGTATGATTCGTTTATCTCGGGAGAATATTTGGGCTGGAATTCCAAAAATATTACGCTTGTCAACTGTACCATTGAGAGTCTTCAGGGAATGTGCTATATTGACAATCTGGTGATGAAGAACTGCCGTCTGATTAATACGAATCTTGCCTTTGAGTATTCTCAGGCTGACGTGGAGATCATTGGACAGGTGGACAGCGTGTTCAACCCTAAGGGCGGGATCATAAAGGCAGACAAAATCGGCGAGCTGATTATGGACGGCCGCAGGGTGAAGATCGACCAGACTAAGATTTGGGCGGAAGAGATCGGAAAAACCTCGGACAGGCCGCAGTGGGAAGTGTGAAGAGATTTTCTAAGGCATCTGAAAGAC
>CAZAMX010000376.1:1813-2855 GCA_964486095.1 uncultured Acetatifactor sp.
CTAAAGCTTCACACGGAAGAACGCAAGAGCAGCGTTCTTCCAAGCGTGACCTTACACTTTGATTTCATAGGTTGTTTGTGCCGGCTCGATTTGTAGAATGGCTGTTGTAGGGCATGGCGGTTGTGGATATTTTAAAATGATAAAGGGGCTAAGCGTATGTACAATTTTGATAAATTGACTGACAGGCGGAATACCGGATCTTTAAAATGGGATGTGCCGGAGGGAGAGCTGCCCATGTGGGTGGCGGATATGGATTTTGAGACGGCGCCGGAGATCAGGGAGGCTGTCCGGGAGAAAGCGGAGCAGGGGATCTTTGGCTATAATATACTGACTGAGGACTGGTACAGAGCTTATATGGGCTGGTGGAGCCGCCGGCATCATTTTACCATTGAGAGGGACTGGCTGATCTTCAGCACGGGTGTGCTGCCCATTATCTCCAGCACTGTGAGGAAGATGACCACGGCGGGAGAAAATGTGCTGGTGCAGACGCCGGTGTATAATATGTTTTTTAATTCCATACGCAATAACGGGCGGAATATACTGGAGAGTCCGCTTGTCTTTGACGGCCGGGAGTATTCCGTGGATTTTGCGGATCTGGAAAAAAAGCTGGCAGAACCCCAGACAACGCTGATGCTTTTATGTAATCCCCACAATCCTGTGGGGAAAATATGGGACAAGGAGACCCTGCAAAGGATCGGTGAGCTTTGCGCCAGACATCATGTGCTGGTGCTTTCCGATGAGATTCACTGCGATATGACGGACCCGGGGTATGAGTATATTCCCTTTGCTTCCGTGTCTGATACCTGTCGGAATAACAGCGTGACCTGCATGGCACCCACAAAGACCTTCAGTATTCCGGGGATTCAGACGGCAGCGGCAGTGGTGCCAAATCCCGTACTGCGGCATAA
This sequence comes from uncultured Acetatifactor sp., assembly GCA_964486095.1. Taxonomy (GTDB): domain Bacteria; phylum Bacillota; class Clostridia; order Lachnospirales; family Lachnospiraceae; genus Acetatifactor. The sequence goes on from CAZAMX010000376.1 coordinate 2,722, forward strand.
GGTAAACCGGGCCCTGAATACGGATGAGGTGGCTGAGCCTAACAGCTTTGCGGTTTGTGCCGCTGTGGCGGCATTTGAAAAGGGGGAACCCTGGCTGGAAGAGCTGCGGCGGTATCTTGCGGATAATAAGCAGC
>CAZAMX010000377.1:0-2848 GCA_964486095.1 uncultured Acetatifactor sp.
GAAATTGTGGGAGACGAAAATCACCGTCTTATCCCGGAAGTCCAGCGCCAGCTTTTCGATCTCGTAGGCGGTCTCGATGTCCAGGGTGGAGACCACCTCGTCGAAAATGAGCACCTTCACCTCCCCCAGCAGGCTCCGGGCGATCTCGATGCGCCGCTGTTCCCCGCTGGAGATGTTGCGGCCGTCCTCGCTGATCTCCCGGTCCAGCTCCAGCCGGACCTGGGCGTCCTGGATGGCCTGGGAGAAGGCCTCCGGGTTCTGCCGGCGGAAGAGGGAGAGCAAAAGGCGGTGATCCAGGCCATGAATTACAGTATCAGGGCGGGGGGAAAGCGCCTGCGGCCCATGCTGATGTGGGAGACCTTTCTGCTCTGCGGCGGCCGTAAGGAGGATGAGGGCTTTGTGGCTCCGTTTCTGGCGGCGGTGGAGATGATTCACACTTATTCTCTGGTTCATGACGATCTTCCGGCGATGGATAATGACGAATATCGCCGGGGAAGAAAAACCACCTGGCGGGTGTACGGGGAGGCTATGGGGATACTGGCGGGGGACGGGCTTTTAAATTACGCCTTCGAGACGGCCATGCGTACCTTTGAATACTGCGGCTGCACCGGGGCGCCTGTCACATCCTGCTATACCTCCCGGGAATACTTGGACAGAGCGGCAAAGGCCCTGTATGTGCTGGCCCGCAAGGCGGGTATTTACGGTATGATCGGCGGGCAGACGGCGGACATAGAAGCGGAGGGGCAGACAGAGGCCGTAACCGCCAAACAGCTTCTGTTCATTCATGAGCATAAGACGGCGGCACTGATCCAGGCGGCAATGACAGTGGGAGCCATTCTGGCCGGGGCCGGAATGGAACAGACCAGGGCCCTGGAAAAGTGCGGTTATAATATCGGTATTGCCTTTCAGATCCAGGACGATATACTGGACGTGGTGGGCGACAGCAAAGAGCTTGGCAAGCCGGTAGGAAGCGATGAGCAAAACGGGAAACAGACCTATGTGACGCTGAAAGGTCTTAAGGAAGCGGAGAAGGACGTGGAGGCACTGTCTGCGGAAGCGGTTCGGATATTAAAAGAGTTTGGCGGGGATCACAGCTTCCTGGAGCAGCTGATCCTGAAACTGATTCATCGCACGAAGTAAGCGCCCGCTGAGGAAAGGCATGTAAAATGTTTTTGGAGACCATAGAGAAAGCGAATGATATAAAGCAGATAGACAAGGAAAACTGGGGTGAGCTTGCGCAGGAAATCCGCCAGTTTTTGATCGAAAAGATCAGCGTCACAGGGGGGCATTTGGGCTCTAACCTGGGAGCGGTGGAGCTGACCATGGCGCTTCATCTTGCCTTAAACCTGCCGGAGGATAAAATTATCTGGGATGTGGGGCACCAGTCCTACACGCATAAGATACTGACCGGCAGAAAGTCAGGATTTGAATCCCTGCGCCAGTTTCACGGATTGAGCGGATTCCCCAAGCGGAAGGAGAGCTGCTGCGACGTATTGGACACGGGCCACAGCTCCACCTCTAGTTCGGCGGGGCTGGGACTGGTCAAGGCCCGGGATTTACGGGGAGAAAGCAATGTGGTGGTCTCCGTGATCGGTGACGGCTCCCTCACGGGGGGGATGGCTTATGAGGCATTGAATAATGCGGCAAAGCTGGAGACAAATTTTATCATCATTCTGAATTACATCAATATGTCCTTTTCGGACAATGTGGGCGAAGTGTCAAAATATGTGAAGAATATCCGTACTGCCACAGGCTATCTGGACCTGAAGGCGGGAATCTATCATGCCCTGCAGGGAGCAAGGCGGGGCAGCAATACCATCAGAACGATCCGTAAAGTGAAAAGCAGCTTCAAGCAGCTGGTGATACCGGGTATGCTTTTTGAGGACATGGGGGTTACTTATCTGGGGCCTGTGGACGGCCATAATATTGAAGGGCTAATTCGTGTCATCGGGGAAGCAAGGCGTGTAAAGGGACCGGTGCTGATTCATGCCCTGACCCAGAAGGGGAAGGGGTATGCTCCTGCGGAGCGTCATCCGGCAAGATTTCATGGAGCGGAACCCTTTGACATCGAGACCGGGCTGCCCAGCAAGCCAAGAACCGTGGCCAATTATACGGATGTGTTTTCCACCGTCATGTGTAAGCTGGGCCAGCGGGATAAAGGCATCGTGGCGATTACGGCTGCCATGCCGGACGGCACGGGGCTGAAACGCTTTCGGAATATGTATCCGGATCGTTTTTTTGATGTGGGTATTGCCGAGGAACATGCGGTTACCTTTGCGGCAGGCCTGGCGGCGGGCGGACTGAAGCCGGTGGTGGCGGTGTATTCTTCTTTTCTGCAGCGGGCATATGATCAGATACTTCATGACGTCTGCATTCAGAATTTGCCGGTGATTTTTGCCATAGACCGGGCAGGGCTGGTGGGAAGCGACGGGGAGACCCATCAGGGCATTTTTGATTTTACATATCTGAGCGGAATTCCCAATATGTGTGTATGCGCTCCCAAGAATAAGTGGGAGCTATCGGATATGATGAAATTTGCGGTTTCCTATCACGCTCCCATAGCGGTACGCTATCCAAGGGGCAGTGCCTATGACGGGTTAAAGGCTTTTCGGGCGCCGGTGGAGTTTGGCAGGGCGGAATGGATTTACCGGGAGTGGGAAATTGCTTTGTTTGCGGTAGGCAGCATGGTCCGGACGGCGGAGAACGTCAGGGAGCAGCTGAAAAAGAAAGGCTATGGTGTCAGCCTTGTCAATGCGCGGTTTGTAAAGCCCATTGACGAGGAAGCAGTGCGGGAGGCCTGCAGGGATCAAGTGTGGATCGTTCCCATGGAAGAAATTGTTTCCTGCGG
>CAZAMX010000378.1:0-2846 GCA_964486095.1 uncultured Acetatifactor sp.
CGGATCGGCTGATTGGACTGGCATTGGAACAACGACAAGTTGACACACATAATTAGCTCCACGGAGAATCGTAGATACCCAATGCACACAGACAATATATTACCTATTTTGCCTTACAGGACATTTTTTCCACATCCAGCCGGAAAACGGCTGTCCTTTCAAGCACCTTGTCATCATAGTCCCAATCTGCCTTTTTCGTGGCCTGCCTCATGACGGTGTCAAGTCCCCGCCGTTTTTCTTCCCTCTCTTCCACAAGATGCAGCTTCCCCGTACCTGTTACACTTTGAAAGGCGGCGGAATAGCGGCATGCGGTCTCACCCTCCAGCAGCTTATACCTTCCGTCTATCTCAAAGCCTACGGATGGCTCCGTCCCGGCAAGCTCAAATTTCCGCCCTGCACATGCGCCGTGAAAATAAAAGGAATATCTGCCATCCGCAATCAGATACCCATAATTAACGGGAACAATATAAATCTCGCCCTGATCATAAAAAGCAACCCGCAGAATCGCTTCTCCGGAAATAAATGCTTCTATCGCTTTTTGATCCGTAATTTCCCTGTCATTTCTTCTCATAGTTTACCCATTTCCGCCAAAAACCTTGCTATGCCGTCCTCATCATTGCTGCCGATCACCAGATCCGCTTCTCTTTTAACCTCATCTATGGCGTTTCCCATAGCAATCCCTTTTCCGCATATTTTAAGCATACCAATGTCCGCATAATCATCCCCAAAAGCCATTACTTCCTTTTGTATGATCCCGCAGGCAGAACATGCCTCCAAAATAGCCCGCTCCTTTGTGGCTTCTCTTTTGGTAAACTTATACCAACAGCCGTCCGAGAAACGCACACAGTCACACTCCCCCAGCAATTTCTGCAGCCGTACCGCCTTATGCTCATCAAAGATTTCCACACACATTTTCAGGGAGCTTTCTTTGAAATCCTGAAAATCCGTATATACGCTCTCTCCCCAGCTGTGATCCTGAGCTTTAGGATCGATCCTGTAATTCCAGTAATGGGCGTTTATGGTGTCGATGGTAATCTCACAGTCCGGTCCGCAGACGCTTCTGGCGATCCGGATCATCCGGCTGGTTTCTTCCCCGGAAAATTCCGCCCTGTATATATAGTTACCTTTGTATTTTACCAGGGCCCCGCCGCTTACAATCAGCAGCTCCGGCTGCAGCTCCTCCAGAAAAGATAAAGTATTCTGCTCCCCTCTGGAGGTGGACACACCGATCAACATGCCTTTTTCCCGGCATTTCTGCAGAGCTTTCAGTGTCTCCCGCGAAATGGTCTTGTCACTGCGAAGCAGTGTGCCATCCAAATCAAACAGCATCAGTCGATATATCATTGGCTCTCTCCTTTGCCAGCTTCGTTAAATACTCCACTATATCCGGATTCCAGTGTATGAAAGATGTCAGCTGTTTACAGGGAAATTCAGCACATATCCCGCAAAACTGTACACCATGCTTTCTCGTACATTCATGTACCTTACATCTGCCGGATTCCGCCCATTCCGGGACATAGCCATCCGCTTCTATGCAGCCCCTGCATATACCTTCTTTTTTCTTCGGGCAATCGGTACAGCATTCACCGCAGGCTGTTATTGTACTGAAATCTGTCATTTGCTTCTTACTCATTATTTACTCCCTTCTTTGACGGTTTCTGGCTGACAATGAAATCCCCTCGGGAATAATTGTTAAAGTGGGATAAGACCTTTTCAGGTTTTGTCCCACTTTTTTTAAAATTAGTGATATTCAGGCATTCTTAAAAATCTGCTTTCGATAGCGGTATACATTTACGCCCAGAGAACCCTTATAACAGCACTCTTCAAAGCCCCGCCGCAAAAGCTCCCTGCTCGGCCCGCATTCCCGGCTCTGATCTCCGGGACAGTCCAACACCCAGCCTCCGGATTTCACCACACGGAAAATCTCGGCAAGCTCCGCTTCATAGTCATCCCCCACCACATGGCCGGACATGACAATGTCGAAGGTGTTGTCCGGATATGCCAGGCTGTCCGCCATTCCGTCCACTACCTTGATATTTCCGATCTGCTCCCGCTTTATCTTATCCCGCAGAAATTCCCGCAGGGTATCCACCGGCTCGCTGGCATAGACCTCGACCGCCTGCTCGGCAGCGGCAAAAGCAAGCCTTCCTGAACCGCTTCCCACATCAAGAACCGTCTTTCCCCGAAAATCAGCCAGCTCAAAGAGACGTTCCTTCTCCCATGCGTAAATGAAATCGCATTTTTCTTCCATAACCTCCGGCGTCGTATAGATGACGAAATCCTCCACCGCGGAAAGCACATACAGTTCTGCGGCACGAATGTCCTGTTCCTTAGCCGCGTTTTGTTTTTTCTCTCCCAGCGCTCTCAAAACTGCGCTGCACTCAGGACATTTGTGCAGGAAGTACCAGCAAACCGCAGGATTCGCCCGGAGCGCAATCCCCAGCTGCCCGGCAAGCGCTTTATCCTGCTCTGCCGTTCTTAAAAGAATTCTGATCTGAAAGCGCTCCATCATCAGAAAGCTGTTGAAAGAGTATTCTTCTACATTTATCCAGTTTAATGACATATTGCCCCCTGTAATGATCAGATTGAAAATATTTTTTTCCAATCTTCCGCACCTTAAGCTCTTCTGTCAGGTGCAGTCTGCAAGGAGGGCAGAATTTTTATTTTTTACAGACCCTCCCGTTTCCAGTAACCGCCATATTCCTCATATGATAACACCCCTTTCTTTCTTCTTTTCAGGGACCTCTGACGCCGCCTGTTTCTTTATTATATCTAAAATATCATTGAGAGTCAATAACCCCGCATTTTGAGCAGTTTTCCCATTTTTTCACCCAAAGTGCCTGAAG
>CAZAMX010000379.1:0-2805 GCA_964486095.1 uncultured Acetatifactor sp.
GCCGGAAAGGAAACCCTTATGACAATGCCTGTATCGAATCGTTCCATTCTGTACTGAAAAAAGAAGAAATCTACCTTCATAATTATCAGGATTCTAAAGAGGCCCGAAGGGCAATCTTTGAATACATAGAGGGCTGGTATAACCGTAAGCGGATACACAGTGCTATTGGTTATATGACACCTCAGCAAAAGGAGGATGAGGAACTAAAAAAAGCAGCATAATCTTTCAGCTTTTTTTGTCCAAAGTATTGACATAAGTCCAGTGCTCAGATGAAATTCAAATGGATTCCTACGTATCAGGTCATCATCCACTGCCATCTGGAAAGCCGGTCTGACCACACCCCTGATCGTCTGGATGGAGCTGTAGCCTTTCCCATTCTCCTGAAGCCGGATCAGCCACTCTTTCGCATCAGATAACCGCACATCCCTGATCTGCCTCCTTCCAAAATCATCTTTGGCAAGGACATTAAGGACTGTTTTGTATCCTGCCTTTGTAGAATGGCGCATGCCTTTTCTCTGCGAGGTGTATTTTTCAACCAGCGCCAAGACTGTAATATCGCCGCCTGAGGTGGATATCATGTCTTCCAGATCCTTTTGGATCTGCTTTTCCTTTTCCCTTAAGGAAAGGTCATCACGCTTGCCTTTCGGCAGCCTGTCGGTCTTTTCCAGTTTCCAGCTGTAAACAAATTGCTGTTTTCCATCGGTATCTATGTACTTATACGCATATCTTCCATCTGATCGCTGGCTCTCTCCATTGCGTAATACACGGTTTTTATTATCCCGTCTTTTTTCGCTCATGATTTTTCTGCTCCTTTCTAATGAAAAAGAGCCCCGATACGATATGTACATCATACCATGTCCGGGGCCCAAATTCCATTGATTTTTTCGTAGTTTGATATAGTCGGCATCAATATATTGTTACAACACTAAAATTTATACCGAGGCCGATTCATCTAAGTATTTCTCAAATAGCTTTCGCTTTATCATGACACGGTTGCCATTCATAATAAGATAGTCTGCATCCGTCCTTTCTTCTACAAGTTTTCGCAGTTTCTTCTCTCCAATATGAAAATACTCCGCTGCCTCTTGTATTGTCAGTATATACTTTTCCCAAAGAGGGACCTTGTTTTCCGAATTGCCCATGTTGAAAACACCCCCTTCCTGCTATAACGCATTTAATTTAATAATCTATAAGAAAATATAAAGAAGATATATTATACCTTCAGGAAACCGCCTTTTCCCCAGACCCATTTCCTGCGCCGGAGTTCCGCCGCGTATTTTCAGGCAGCCGCTGTACAGCATTTCATCTACGGGTGCGCTCCTGTTTCTGTCATCGCACACTGTCCGCAGTCCCTGTATAACTGTCTGGAAGGCTATGGAGTTTTCAAGGTGCAGGCATATGAACTTTTCACATACAGCCGGTTGTCCATACATTAAATAAATAAGGAAGACTCTAAAAATTTCTTCACCCCTGACAAATTTTTTCAAACCGTTTCTCAATCCACTCAAAAAACATTTGACATTTAGTTGCCAAGCAACTACACTATAGTGATTTAGATATTTAAGTCTAAATGGCCGGTTTGGGAGCGAAAGGAGATTTTTTATGTTTGATTATGTAGAAGACAAGGAATTTCTAAGCCGTGTCCGAAATCTATGCGGTGAGATCATGCAGGATCTATGCCACTACTTGAAAGAGGACTATGATATTGGCACAGTATTCTATCTTGTAGGGAGCGGGGCACGGAACCTTATCGTACAAAATGCTACGCTGCCGATAGATCTGGATTACAATCTGGAAATTGTAAGATGTAAAGATTATGAGGCTTGCAGTTCTATAAAAGAATGTGTAAGAAAATCCTTTAACAGGGCATTGCATACACACGGATGGGGAGATTGTAATGATTCCACCTCTGCCCTAACCACAGAGCGGAGATATTTTACCAAAGGAAACCCCACTGAGTTTTCGATGGATGTCTGCATCGTCTGTCAAGATACAAGGGGACATTTTCACAGAATGATACATAAAAAGACTGGTTTCACTTGTTATGACCAATATTATTGGAATGAGGCTCCCCATTCTGAAAAAATACAGGAGAAAGCTAAATACATTAAGGAAAAAGGGAAGTGGCAGCTTGTCAGATCGCAGTACCTAGATATAAAAAACAGATACCTGCGGCAAAACAATCATGACCATCCCTCTTTCATATGCTATATTGAGGCCGTAAACAATGTATATAATGTAAAAAAGAATTGGAAATCAACAGAACATTAGCGTACTAAAAAAAGAACGGGTTGGCCAAGTAAAGTGTGTAAATTTTTTGATTTTTTATGGCGGTCTTGCTGACTGCGAGACTATGAAGAAAAGTCTGTAAATACAAATTTTCTATTATAATGATGGGCGAAAGGCTTAGAACAAACTTTCCGCCATAATTACTTTATAGAGATCAATCAAATGCAGTTCCTTTCCAAAAATCTCTGATTGTATTCACAATGCAACCCTTGCAAATAGTATAAAAAGTGGAAAAAATACCCCCCCAGCAAAAACTGTATTTGTATCTTTTCTCTATATATGGATTTCCTCTATGTAAGTAAAGTATAGTCATACCTTTAATGGTGTAAATATCTGAAGGCAGTCACCTGAATTTTTTGACCATATAATTAATCCTCTATCCATTACAGAATACTCTATTTCCATCAAAAGTATGGCTACATCGTCCTAAAACAGTACGGCCGCACCATTTTTACATTTGAATGGTATGGCACTATCATACTTTTAGGAGGTGAAACTATGGCTCTTCATCCAAAA
>CAZAMX010000380.1:0-2804 GCA_964486095.1 uncultured Acetatifactor sp.
GCGTCATATGCAAAGTTAATTCTTAACAGTTCCTAATGCTGAAGCATATTTTCAATAAAGATTCCATACCCTCTGGCGGAATCCTGGACCAGCACATGCGTTACCGCCCCAATGAACTTTCCGTTCTGGATAATCGGGCTGCCGCTCATGCCCTGTACGATCCCCCCGGTGATCTCTAAAAGTCTTTTATCCGTGACCTTTAACTCAATACCCCGGTTTACATTGTCGTGGTCCAAATGTACCTCCGTGATCTCCACGTCATAATACTGTGCTTCCCCGTCCACGGTGCAGAAAATCTGCGCCGGTCCTTTTACAATTTCCTGTTTTAGTCCGATGGGCAGCGGCTCATTTGTCCCCAATGCAAGGGCTTTTATATTGCAAGTGCCGAAAATTCCCTGCACGCTGTTCTCCGAGATACTGCCAAGGATATGATCGTCGGTATAGACGATCATGCCCGTCATCTCTCCCGGATCTCCTACTGCACCCTTTTTGATCTCTATGATGCTTGTCTCATAAAGAGTGCCTCCGCCCATGCGCATGAGGGTACTGGTATCCACGTCATTGATTCCGTGTCCAAGCGCCCCGAAATTTCCCTCACTGTCAATGTAAGTCATGGTTCCTACGCCTTGAGCGTCGTCCCTGACCCAGACGCCGATCTTGTAACTTCCTGCCTCATCCCGTTCCGGCTTTATCTGTACATCCATGGTTTCACCGTCCCGTTCCACAGTCAAAATCACGGGGTTACCGCCGCTGTCCTCCACCAGCCTGCTTAATTCATTCTTTTTATTTATTTCCTGCCCGTTTACTCTGCGGATATAATCTCCTGATTTTACTATATTTTTTCCCGGTGAACATTTGAGGCCGTTTTCTCCCTGAAACTCGCCTGTCCCTACTACAAGCACACCGTCCGTTTTTACATAAATACCGATGGGTACCCCCACCGGTATCAGCGTCTGATCCTCGATGACCTGGATGCTGACGTGTTTGATCGGCAAAAAGCCAAAAAGCTTCACCTGCATCCGATAATCGGATTCCAGATTCATCTTCATGGTGACCGTCCTGCTTAAGTCAATATCCACAGCGCCTGCCGGAATATTACTGCTTCCTTGATCGCTTACGCTGATGATCTCCGCCCTGGCCGGAACACCCAGGCGAAAGGATTCTTCCTCTCCGGCCCGAATATTGATTACCGAAGGGATGCTGCTGTCTATACGATAATATATGGTTCCCGTAAGCGCCGCACAGCTGATCATCAGCATCGCCACCAGGCAGGCCCGGTATACTTTCAGCCGTCTCACCTTTTTCTTCCATTTTTCCAAGATCACTACCATGTTTTTGCCGGCCTGCTCCTGAATCTTTTCGTTCTCATCATTGCTTCGTCTCATGCCCACACGCTCCCAAAAAGTCTGCTCAACAAAAAAAGACCCTCGCCAGAGTCTTTTTCTTTAGTCGCACATAGTATGTGCCATTCTTACATTTTTATTCAATTTCAAAATATGGTAGCAACCGCGATTCTGACGGCAACAGCCATGAAACCTGATGGCAAAACCATGACAAAGCCATACACACTGACGGCAAAGCCATGCAACCAGACAGCAACAGCCGCCTGGGACAATGACTTCCTGCAAAGACCGTAAAACGAAAGGTACTTAGTCTCCGTACTTTGGAGACTTAGTACCGCTACGTTTTTTCTCGAGCGAAAGCGTGTCTGCGCAGGAAGTCATTGTCCCAGGCGGCGTGACTTGCTGCAAGGCATCGTGACTTGCGCTTATTTTACGCTTCTATTTCTTTTATGCTTTTATGCAGGCTCTGGAGCGACTGTATCTCCCCGTTTCCGTTCTGCTTTATTTGCAGAATACCCTCCGCCGTAGCCTTTGCCGCCGCAATGGTAGTCATGTATGGAATCTTGCCCTTGATCGCCGCCTTTCGCAGGTAGCTGTCATCATGTACGCTGTCAGCCCCCACCGGTGAATTAATAATCAGATCGATTTTGCCGTTAGTGATCATATCCAGCACGTTAGGACGGCCCTCGTAAAGCTTCTTTACCGGCTCTGCCGGAATTCCTGCCTCCTGGATCAGCTTACAGGTATTCCCCGTGGCAAGAATGTGGAAGCCTGCCTTGTGGAAAATACCTGCCACCTCCACTACCTCTGCCTTATCCTTGCGGTTGACACTGATCAGCACCGTACCCTCAAGGGGAAGCCTGGTCTGAGTAGCTTCCTGAGCCTTAAAAAATGCCTCTCCCACAGTGGACGCCAGCCCCAGCACCTCGCCGGTGGAACGCATCTCCGGTCCTAAAATGGGATCTACCTCCGGAAACATATTGAAGGGGAATACCGCCTCCTTGACGCCGTAATAGGGGATGGCCCGCTCCTTAAGCGCAGGCACAGGAGACGGCCTGCCTGTAATATCCGCCGTGATAATATCCGTAGCCAGCGGCACCATACGGATGTCGCATACCTTAGAAACCAGGGGCACCGTGCGGGAAGCTCGCGGATTTGCCTCCAGTACATAAACCCTGTCGTTTTCGATGGCATACTGCATGTTCATCAGGCCCTTTACGTGCATTTCCTCTGCAATCCTGCGGGTGTAATCCTTAATCATCTCCACATTCTTTTCCGAAATATGCCTGGACGGAATTATGCACGCCGAGTCTCCGGAATGCACGCCGGCAAGCTCAATGTGTTCCATTACCGCCGGCACAAAGGCGTTTGTTCCGTCACTGATGGCATCTGCTTCACATTCCGTCGCATGATTTAAGAAACTGTCAATCAATATGGGCCTGTCCGGAGTTACACCCACTG
>CAZAMX010000381.1:0-2788 GCA_964486095.1 uncultured Acetatifactor sp.
AAGTTGATGTGCGTTTTCTGGCACGGATAAGTCGGTGCCTCTGATGACAATATCCAAATCCGGGTGTTTCTCTAAAATCTCCCGTTTCAGCATTTCAAGATTATTTTTACGCCTTGCTGTTATGATCAGATTTTTGCCCCGATCTGCAAATGCCTTTGCCGTTTCATACCCAATGCCGGAGCTCGCCCCAGTAATGACCGCATATTTTCCTGTTTTCTGAACCATTTGATAATCCTCCTTCGATTTGGTATAATCCAACCATACAATGTAGAGTAAACTCTATGTCAAGAGGATTGAGGTGCTTTTTTATGGAATATTCCATCGGGGAATTTTCAAAACTGACGGGGCTGGGCATCCATACCCTGCGTTATTATGAACAGGAAGGCTTAATTGCACCGGAAAGAAATTCCAGCAACCGCCGCTGTTATTCTGATAAAGACTTCACATGGATCGAGTTTATCAAACGTCTGAAAGACACGGGAATGCCTATCAAGGAAATCAAGCACTATGCCGAACTCCGGGCTGCAGGTGATCCCACCCTTCCTGAAAGGATGAAAATGCTGGTACAACACCGACAGAAACTTGATGAGCAGATAGCACAGTTACAGGCTCATAAGATTAAATTGGATGAGAAAATCGAGTTTTACGGTAATGAGATTGAACGTGTAAACACCAGAGGAGCAGAATAACCTGCCCCTCTGCAATATCCAATCAGTCTAATTTCTTTATTTCCCGGTTGAAACAGGATGCCATGCTCACGGTAAAGCCGCATATCCCGGTACATAGGAACATTGCTGCCATGCCGCTTCCGGCACTATCCCCTACTATTATTTCCAGCATTTCTGCCAGCCTGTTCCCTGAAGACATAAAAGGTTCAAAGACATAGTCTGCCAGGTAACCTCCGAGGATAATCCCAACCGGAATCGTGCTGTACTGGATGGCGTTCCTGACTGCAAATACCCTACCCTGCATAGCGGCGGGAATCTTACGATACAGTATCGTATTCTGGGCTGCCTGTATAAAAGGAATCGGCAGGCTGGCAGCAACCGCAGCCACTGACCACCAGAATACATTTTTCCCAACTGCCATCATCAGATCACCGAACAGAAATGACAATGCCGCCGGAACATAAATTGCCACAGCCTTATGGCGGCTTTCTTTTTTTACGGAAACAATGATGCCCCCGACAATCCCGCCTATGCCCATGCAGGCATTTACAGTTCCAAGCACGATGCTGTTCCCGGAGCTTCTTGCCAAAATCATTGGCGATAAAATATTCTCGTAGGTCAGCCTGGAACAGAAATTGATCAGCGCCATCGTAAGCATGATATATAATATACCTTTTTCTTTTTTCAGAAAACCAAATCCCTCTGCTATTCCGGCAAATGGGGAACTGTATTTCTTTTCCTGCGCCTGTTCCGGGATAGTGATAAAGAACATTAATACACAAAATGCAAAGACAAAGCTCGCCAGATCTATCAGCAGGATAAGAGGAAGTCCGCCTGCCGCAAACAGGAAAGCTGCCAGCATGGGACTGAATACCACAATAAGATTATTAGAAAAAGAATTCATCCCACTGACATTTGAAATCTTCTCCTTCGGTACAAGTCTTCCCGTTGCCACTGCGGACGCAGGCTGCTGAAAAGCATTCGTTATACCAACCACCGCATTTATGGCATAGATATTCCAGACCTCCAAACGTCCTGCAAACAGAAATGCCAATACGGCCAGTGAACCAGCCGCCGCAATGCTGTCCGAGACCAGCATGATTGTTTTCTTCTTATGTCTGTCTATAAAACTGCCGACAAACAGGCTTAAAAAAACATACGGCACATAATTGCAAAAGGACATCAGCGAAACGGACATTGCAGAATGGCTCTGTCCATACGCCCACAAAACAAGCGCAAACCCGGTCATGGAACTTCCAAGTCCCGATACGCTCTGGCTTAACCACAAAATGATATATTTCTTGAATAATTTTTCTTCCATTGAATTTTCTCCATTCTATTCTTTATTTTTTCAGAATAAAAAGTACAAAATCCAATGTGGACGATAGTTTTTACCTCTGTACAAATTTCGTCCAGTCATCAGACTTTGTACAGAGTCCTTTGTTTAAGTCAATCACTAAATGGCAGAGCATATTTCCCACCTCCCCCCCGGTTATCTTTTCACAGGACAGTATAGCACGGAAATTTATTTAAATCAATTTATCCATGAAAATATAAATCACTAAAAACAGAATAAAACTATGCGTCAGAAATATATTCCATCTCCCTGAACGTGCCAGCCGTTCCTCCCACAAGGCTCCACTGGCGCTGCATATAGGATTTGAAGTTTTCCGTGCTTTGCCGATAATCCTCACAAGACATTGACGGATTTCATTCCTTCAAGGTTTAGAGCGGAGAGAAAAAAAGACCGAAAGAGAGGGGGAAGAAAAGAGCCTTGCGGGACGGAAAGAGTGGTTCTGCAAGAACAGCAGAATCCCGTGTATCACTTACTGTTAATAGCCGCCTGTGCCGCTGTTAGATTCTGATGACTTTTACCCCGGGGTAAAATGTTTACCCCTTTTACCCCACCTGTGAGGAATTTACCCCACCCCAATTTGCGATTCGACAAATCGACAAATTGCGCTTTTTCCGCTAAAATCCCTTGATTTTGCGCGGAATCCGGTATAGACTGATTTCAGTGGAAAGTTCCGCAACGTTTGACAGACGCAGGGGAATCTGCTACAAAAAAAGCACAAAAGGGAATACTGCCGATAGACGGTCAGCCCAAATTTAGCTAATTA
>CAZAMX010000382.1:0-2785 GCA_964486095.1 uncultured Acetatifactor sp.
CTGCGGGAAAATCATCAATATTTCCTCTGTCTGGGGAACACAGGGAGCCTCCATGGAAGTGGCATATTCCGCCTCCAAGGGCGGCGTGAACGCCTTCACCAGGGCTCTGGCAAAGGAACTGGCCCCCAGCGGCATCCAGGTAAACGCCATCGCCTGCGGCGTCATTGACACCTCCATGAACGACTGTCTGACTCCCGAAGACAAAGCGGCTCTGACCGCCGAAATCCCTGCCGACCGGCTGGGGCTGCCCGAGGAAGCTGCAAAGCTGATCCTGCAGACTGCCCAGGCTCCCGCATATATGACCGGTCAGATCATTACCATGGACGGGGGCTGGTACTAGTACACCGAATAATACTCAGAAAAATCTGCCTTCTCTTTCCTCATCCATGATAGCCCGCACATCCGTACCGGGCGCCAGGTCATCCACAATCTTCTGCATCTCGTCCTTTGATCTGGCATCCCGGCAGCGCATGAGCAGCTGTTCCTTTTCCGCTTCCGTCAATCCGGCATATCCCTGCATGGCGCCTTCATTCATCATCAGATTCATGGCAAATCCCATGGGAACTCCATCCGATCCCGATCCTGTGGCCATGCTTTCTCCGTCTATCCCGTTAAAATCCATATCCGCACACTCCTTTCCTTCCTTTTAAGAAAAGGACAGTCATAAGCCGACTGCCCGATTCCTTTCATAGTGTGTGCAGATAGATAAAAAATAATACGATTTTTGACGCTACTCTTCTGCGGCCCTGATCTTTTCCGCCGCCTCCTTCAAGCTTTGGTAACCGTACATTTTTACGCTGTTTTCCATAATATCAAAAACAGGATTCCTGCCTTCTCCGGCATATTTTACAATATATCTTCCGTACAACTCCAACATCTTGTCGGAATAGGTTCCCAGCTCTCCCCGAAGATAAGTCTCATAGGAAGTATTGAATTCACTGTCCTGCGCAGTATGGATGCTTCTGGCATTCTCTGCAAGCGCCGGATATTCCGCCGCAAATTCCTCCATCCACTGCACCTGCAGGCCACAGATCTGCTCAATGATCTTCTTTTTCTCTTCCGAGAGCTCAGGGAAATTTTCCCTGAAATTTTTCCTGAGCTCTTCATATTTTTCCGGCGCCGTGCTCTCCATCATACGCCCGTATTTTTCCGTAATCAGATTATGGCCCCGTTCATATTCCCGGTGAAAATCATAAAGGTACTGCAGAAGCATGGTTCTGTTCCAGGTCAGATATTGGCTTTTTCGCATAATGGAAAAAGTAAACCAGTCATTTTGGCAGCTGGCCCTGCCGCCCTCGTTTTTCACCTTGTCAAAGGCCTCAAACTCCAGCCTGGCAATATCTTCCACCAGATCCTCGTTTTTCTTTTCCGCCAGGGAAGCTTTAAAAACAAGCTCCTCGCTGTGGGCATCCAGGTATGAATCAATATCACTGATGATATTCCGGGCGTACAGCTCCTCGGCAAAAAAGCCTCCCAGCCCTTCCAGCTTCTCCTTTAATGCCGCGCCGTCCAATACAGGCCGGGCCAGCAGCTCGGCAGCTTCTCTTAAAAGTGCCGCTGTCTCCCTGCCCTTTTCCGATTCCTGCAGACTCCGGTAAAGCCATTTGTCATGAGGCGGATATTTCCCGTCCAGATAAAGCTGCAGGCGCATGGCCTCCCTGATGCCGTCCCAGACGAACATCCTGGCAGTCAGCTCATCCTTCCTCTCCAGCATCCGTCCGAAATTATATTCTGCCGCCTGTGCGTACCTCGCGGCCGCCTCCGCCAGCTTCAGGTAAAAGATATGCTCCGGATACCCCTTTAACAGACGGTTGCGAAAATCCGTAAAAATCCCCTCATCATCCCGGAAAATCTCTCCGTTTACCGCTGCCGCAAGAGAGGCATCGCTGACACTTCTCCAGTCAATTTTCTCATAGCAGTCCGTGCCCACAAGGCTGCGGTAAAATTCGGATATTCTTAAAACCCCTCTCCGGTTTCTCCCGCTCACATGGGGCGCACGGCTATAGCCCTTATGCTCCGCAGGCAGAGCTTCATAAGCCGCTTGCAGGGCAGCGCCGATTTCCGCATAGGTTTCATCCGTAACCCACATGCAAAAGTCCGGTCCCCAGTCGTGGTCCTCCGATAACTTATCATCATAGCCAAAACAGTCTGATCCTCTTCCCACCAGTCCCACTGCAATCCTGTGCGCATATTCTCCGAACTGCTCTTCAATCATGGGAATGCCGTAAGTCTCATAATAATCCCTTGCCAAACCAAGGCCGATACCGGCCTGAACAAGGCTGTCGGAATCGCCTTCCCTGCTGTCTGCGCCGGCCAAAGCTGCCGCACAGGCCCTTATATTTTCCTCGAGACGCCTGTATGCGTGATTCCTGCCGTTACACTGCTCCACCAGTTTCATGGCATCCCGGAATGCTTCTTCCGCAGCCCGGTAATCCCTTCTTTGAAAATGCCACGCCCCAAGGGCCGACAGGGCCGCCGCATAATGACTGTCCCTGATACCGGCCTTTTCAAAGGTTTCCATGGATTTTTCCGCATATTCCCTGGCTTCCTCCAACCGACCAAGCTGTACGCAGGTGGATGCCAGATTTGCATAAGTTACCCCTATCTCATACCCGGAGCCCTTTTCTTTCACAATCTGCAGCGCATGCAGCAGACACTCCATTGCCTTGTGAAAATCACCCATTTCCTGATAAAGCAGACTGAAATTATTCTGGAAGCTGGCCGCCAGCATATCGTCAGGCGCCAGCTGCTGCCTGTAGATTTCCTGCACCTGCAGATACTTTTC
>CAZAMX010000383.1:0-2762 GCA_964486095.1 uncultured Acetatifactor sp.
GCAATTTTGGGCTATGCCTGCAAGTATGAGGGAGCCGGGGCCTTAAAACAGAAGCAATGGGTCAGGGTCACGGCAACCGTGTCAAACGAATATTTTGAAGATTATAAAGGAGAAGGACCTGTACTTCATGCGGTGAAGGTGGAAAAGACGAAAGCACCCAGGGAAGAGGTCATCAGCTTCACATAATGGAACTGCAGCAGCAAAAAAACAGATTTTATGATCTTGCGGAGCGTTCTTATGCCCGGGACCTGTTCACCTTTACCGGCTTCCTCGGTTTGGGTGAGCAGGATGCCTTCTGGCAGGAAGAGCCGAAACTCAGATATGCAGGGTACACTTTGTATGGAGGTTGTGAAAATGCGGATCGGGTGATGGTGCGGTTCGGCAATGCCGAAAGGCTCGGGTATGAGGTGCCTTTTCCCATTGTCTGTATTCATATCAGGCCTCTGGCGGCTAAGTTTGCCGATGAGCTGACACACAGGGATTTTCTGGGAGCGCTGATGAACTTAGGGATAGACAGAGGCACTCTGGGAGACATTAAGGCCGGCGAGAAGCAGGCCTACCTTTTTTGTCAGGATTCCGTGGGGGAATTTATCTGTGCAAATCTGAATAAAGTCAGACATACCAACGTAAAATGCTCTCTGGCAGAAAATGTGGAAGAGCTGGTGCAAAGGGAACCGGAGATCATCAGCGTGCAGGTGCAGTCGATCCGGGCAGACGCGGTGCTGGCCAAGGTTTATAATCTGTCAAGGGAAAAGAGCCTTGAGTTGTTTCGGGCCGGAAAGGTTTTTGTAAACGGCAGAACTTGTGAAAATAACGCGAGAGCCTTGAAAGCAGGAGATGTGGTGAATGCCAGGGGCTATGGAAAGCTGCGGCTGGAAGAGGGAAGCAGGGAGACCCGAAAAGGTAAGCTGGCCATAGATGTGGCAGTTTACAGATTGTGTCATTCCACCGGCAGTCGTGTGGCGTTGAAGTGTTTCTGGCATCAGGAATTGAAATTATGTATCAGTATTCAGTGATCCAATGGCTGTTTATTTTTTATTTCTATTGTTTTGGCGGATGGTGCTTTGAATCCGCGTATGTATCAATCAAGAATAGAAAACTGACGAACAGAGGATTTATGCGTGGGCCGTTCCTTCCCATTTACGGAAGCGGTGCGACCATGATGCTTGTGGTCTCGATGCCTTTTCAGAGCATGGAGCTGCCATGGCGGGTGGTGCTTACCTATATTGCAGGGTGCATCGGGGCAACAGTGCTGGAATATGTCACCGGAGTGGTAATGGAGGCTCTGTTTAAGGTCAGGTACTGGGATTATTCTAATCAAAAGTTTAATTTTCAGGGACATATCTGTCTTGGTTCCAGCCTGGCATGGGGCTTGATTACCATTGCCATGACAGAGGTGATCCATGAGCCTGTAGAGCGGGTGATGCTGGCTATCCCGGGACAGATTCTTACGGTTGTGACTCTGATTCTGACAGCGGGGATTTTTGCGGACTTTGCTCTTTCCTTTAAGGCGGCCATTGACCTGCGCAATGTACTTGCCCGGATGAAGCAGGCGAAGGAAGAGATGGTAAGTATACAGAAGCGTCTGGATACCATCCTGGCATCGGTAAGCGAGAGCATGGGAAATTATCGGGACGGGATTTCGCGGAGTGCGTCTGATTTAAAGAAGGGTATCGAGAGCAGGCTGGAGAGCATCAAGAATGTGGTGATTACCAGGCCCGGAGAGTATCTTGAAAGCGTTAAGGCGGAACTGGTTGACTTGAAAGCAAGGTACCTGGTAAACAAAGAGGACCACGACCGTCTCAGCAGTCTGAAGGATTTCTTTCAGCGGGATATGATTCGTTCCAATCCCAGGATGACTTCCGTGGAATATAAAGAGTCCCTTGAAGAACTGAAGGAAAGACTTTCAGGAAAGAAGGAATTGGAAGCGGCGGAAAAAAAGGCAAAAGGTTCTGAAAAGGAAGGCAAGGATTCGGCCGGGAAGAAGGATGAAGAAGGAATGAACTTTTAGCACAGGAAAATATACAGAAGCCCTTGAAAATGTATAATGTATAATATGAGGTAACTCTATGTTTGATAACGTTTTATGCTTGACGGTTCAAGGCTATTGATCTATAATATGTTTAACAAGAGAGCCAATGGCTAGAGTACACCTAGCCGCCGGCAAAATAGTTTGTTACAAAAAGTAGCGCCTTATCTTGTCAGGACGAGGGCGCTATTTTTTGCGTTTAATGTAGATAACAAGAGTTATTACAGCACAAAGCATAATCACAAATGTGAACAAGTCACCGTATGTAATCATTGGCACCAGCTCCCTTCCGTAAGTGTCCGGCAGCTGACATAATCGCCCCATTGGCTCCCCTGGTAAGCATATTATATTTTCATGGTGCGGTGATGCCCCTGTGGGCTTCTCCTGTGCCTTTTCCTGCCATTTAATGGACTGGTTCAGAAAAAGCCATGTGGGGACATAATGCCGGTGTGAATCCCTGCTCATGAACAGCAGAAAATGCGCCAGTATAGAAAGATGGAAAATGCCTTTCAGGTATATAGAGGCAGAAAACCAACACAATGGGAAATCTCCTATAACCTGGGGCTGGATGAAAGTCAGGTTAGCGATCTGGAATCTGCCCTTAATATGTCGCGTATCGGAGGTTTGGACCGTGTATTGCAGGAAAGTGATAACGGAGATACTCTTGGGGATATGGTATGCCTTATACCCCATTTGATAGACGTATAAAACGAGTGGTATAATCTATCCAGCA
>CAZAMX010000384.1:0-2751 GCA_964486095.1 uncultured Acetatifactor sp.
TACGGCAAAAAGCTTATGCTTTTCGCCGTCAAGAATTCGCAGGTTACGGAAAGGCATGGCTATTAATATGGAATTAAAGACCAGTGACATCCAGAAACAAAGAATCAGGGAAATAGAGGCAAAAGCAGATGAATTAGTGCAAAAGTGCGGGATTATGTTTGTATCGTCTGTGAATGAAAAAGGTTATCCGAGAACCTGTTGTGTCAATAAGTTAAGTAATAAGGGATTTAGAGAGATATATTTTGTCACATCAAAAAGGAGTGAAAAGCAGGGCAAGGCAAAGCACTTTGAGACCAATACAAAAGCAAGCATCTGCTTTCAGCAGGGAGGCGACTCCTTAACCCTGGTGGGAGAGGTTGAGATGATCACGGACAGAAAAGAAATGCAGGAGTTGTGGAATGAAAATGACAAAAGCTTTTTCCCGAAAGGGATAGACGATCCCAAAATAAGATTTATCCACTTTCATACATTAGAGGCAACCTTTTGGATAGAGCAAAAGTTTAGAACGGTAAAATATAAATAGCGGGTTTCCCTATATTTTTTCAAACTGTTCCTTCAACATTTGTATTGCGTAGTGATAGCTGTCCATTGTCTCATACTTTCTATATATACATTCTGATGCCATCAAAAGCATTAAATATATGTCATACCATAAGGCCCTGCGCTTCTGATTTTCGGACAGGTTTTTGACTCCATAACCCTTTTGAAAACAAGTATTGTCCGAATAGGTTCGGAATCCAAGTTCCATGAGAGGATCACCCCAGAGGCTCCGTTCCCAATCAATAATACCGGTTACTTTTCCGGAGCAAACAAAGATATTTCCGTCCCAACAATCCCAGTGTACAAGTTTTGGCTCTTTTACTTCATCGAAAATAAGCCTGTCCCTGTCGAGACAACGCCATATCTGTTCGATTGATATTTTCAAATCTACATTTCCGCGTCGTGCGTCATTTATCCCTGCCTCCATCATTTTGTGAAAAACCGGATACCAGTCTTTTCCCTGAAATTCGCTTTGCCCGGGATACCCAAACGCAGGGCAGGATATATCGTTTATTATTTTGTTTATTCTCCCCGTTTCAAAGTAGATACGATTGATCTGCTCTGACGGGAGGCTGGCTTTTACAGAATGCAGACTTTTTCCGGCTAATTTTTCCATGATGAAATAAGGCGAATTGCAGACGGTACAACTATTGTCATAACCAATGACTTTGGGGACAGGTATTTGACCGTTTCGCATCGTTAGTCTCATCGTCTCCACCTCGGCGGACATGATGTTTTTTTCATAAGTCATAACGCGAATTTCGGTTGAAGGCGCAATTTTTAGAATCACTTGTTTTCCATTACTCAAACGAATTTCATAGGCCATATTAAAGTAGCCTTCTGTCAGTTCGTGATAACTTTCCATTTTAAGCGGGGTAAAGTATTTTTCAACCATTTTTGCTATCGTATCTCTGCTCTGTCTGTTTTTGGTCAAACTATTCATTTTTTTCCTCTTATTGATGTGATTGTAATTATATGGAGACGCAATGGCGGGCGAAGTCCCTCTTATTTGACAGTATAGGCTGTTTGGCTTTTTCTGTCCACCTTTTTAGAAATGTCGTCATTGGCGCGGCATATATATCATGGAAAACATTTTTGGGTGTCAGGAACCATTTGGAAAGCTGCCGACAAAAAGGCAAAATTGAAATAAACAAGTGTGTAGAACTTGTTTTCTAGGAATAAATACCAAAAACCATACAGCTACATTGTATAATATAAACAATTTTAAAAATAAAAGAAAGGTTTTTGTTGACAAATTGAACTACACAGAATATTATATAATTGTAGTTGAGGCGAGCGCAACAAAAACGTTTTTCTTAATGCTTCTTAATGCGGGAGCGTGCAAAAGCATACGAAAGGTACATTACATTCTGTACTGAATGGGTTAGTGCAAGATTTCTCGTACATAGGTTTTTCGAGGCTGCCATGAGGATGAAATTCTCCGACCGGGTATCAGGGAAGAGAGCGGAATCCGGGACAGCTGAAATTTAAGGCAAGAAAAACGTTTTGGTAAATTTTGACACAAATATAAATCAGTGTCGGAAGCTCAGTCAAAGAAGAAACGGAGGAAAATTATGAAAGCGAAGAAAGTATTGGGACTGCTCCTTTCTGTTGCCATGGTAACCGGGCTGATGACCGGCTGCGGTAATGACGACAGCGGCAATTCTTCAAATGGGGGGGGGCGATGTTCAGAGCAGCGGACAGACAAACAACGGTGGAAATTCCGGCGGTGACGAGTCCAATAGCGGAGAGGCCAACGGCGGAGAGGCTAACGGCGGCGGGGAGGTAGTTGACGCAAAGCCTTTTTACCTCACGCTTGATCCGGAAGTTTCCGGCAGCATTGACGTAATGTGCTGGTCCGGCGACAGTGTGTATTACAGTGACTTAGGTCATATGAGCATTGCGGACGAGGATCTGACCTCCAAGAACGTGGCTATGATATACGCCATGGCAAAAAAATTTAATGAGATTTACCAGAATCTGAATATCAATCTCTATGCAAAGACGGATGACCCGGACAGCAATGACACCTCCTGGGATCAGGAGCTGGAGAACTTCAAGGCGGAGCATGGAAAGTATCCTGACATTTATGCTTCCACCATGCTGCCGGATGATACTGCTAAGGGTATGGTGGCAGACCTGTCTGTTTTTGCGGACGATCCCTTGTATCAATCCTTTAATATTTCCCTGATGGCACAGATGAATTACTAT
>CAZAMX010000385.1:0-2744 GCA_964486095.1 uncultured Acetatifactor sp.
CCGTGTACGGGGAATGTACCTACCGCCTGGTTCCCAGGGAGGACGAACCCAGCGTATGCCTGATGCACGACTGGATTTATCTGCCCTCTGCTTAAAAATGTCCCGAATAATACATAAAATTTGGGACAAAAAGTAGTATATGCTCTGCCCTTTCCCGGCAGCGGTTCTTTCCTTTTTTTAGATTGCTGTATAAATCCTGATCTGCGTGGGAATACTATAAACAAAACTCTCGGAGCCTATTGAAAATTTGTCCCGAATAATATATAATATTCGGGACAAAAGGAGGTGAGCAAAGTGGCAAACGGATATTCCAGGCAGATTCAGGAGCGGATTGGCGCAGCGGCAGAAGGAACCGTTTTTGTCAATTCTGATTTTGCTGATATTGCTGATACAGAAACCATAAGACGGAACTTGAATCGGCTTACACAGGCAGGTGTGCTTCGGCGGATATTGAAAGGAGTTTATGAGAAGCCGGAATACAGTGAAATGTTAAAAGAATATGTGGCGGCGGACCCGGAGGCTGTAGCGAAGGCGTTGGCCCGGAACTATCACTGGACGGTTGCTCCCTGCGGGAATACGGCGCTGAACTTGTTAGGGCTTTCCACGCAGGTAACAGCGGTATGGTCCTATATCAGCGACGGGCCATATAAGACCTATGAGTGGAATTCCACAAAGCTGGAATTTAGGCACAGGACCAATAAGGAGATCACAGGTCTTTCTTATATGACGGTTCTGGTAATTCAGGCATTGAAAACTTTGGGGAAGACAAATGTCACTTCCAAAACGATTCAGACGCTTAGTTCCCGACTGAGTGAGGAAGATAAAGCCGCTATGCTGAGGGAAGCGGCAGAATCTACGGATTGGGTTTACAATGTGATACGGCAGATTGCAGGGGAGGTACAATAGAGGTGAAAAACGTTGCAAATTTTTCTGACAATGATAAGCGGAGGTTGTTCCGTAATACAGCAGATAAGATGGGACTCAATGATGCCATTGTGGAAAAAGATTTTTGGGTGTGCTTTACGCTGGATTATCTGTTCCACCGTTCCCACTGGAAAGATTCAATTACCTTTAAGGGCGGTACCAGCTTATCAAAAGCCTTTCACCTGATCGGCCGGTTTTCAGAAGATATTGACCTGATTCTGGATTGGCGCGTTTTAGGATATGGCAGAGATGAGCCTTGGGAGAAACGCTCCAACACGAAGCAGGACGCTTTTAACAAAGAGGCTAATGCACGGGCGGAGGCCTTTCTGGCAGAAACCTTTTGCCCCGCAATCAAAGAAGGATTATCTCAGGAGCTTGGCTGTGAAGCTGATATTTACATGGATAAGGAAGAAAAACAGACGGTTATTTTTGCCTATCCAAAACTGTATACCAATGTGGAGACATTACAGGTAATCCGTTTGGAAATCGGGGCACTTGCAGCCTGGACACCGGCAAAGTCGGCGGAAATTATGCCGTATGCCGCAGAATATTACCCTGATGTGTTTGAAGAGAAAAGAACGGATATTTTAACGGTTTCCCCAGAACGGACTTTCTGGGAAAAGGCGACGATCCTGCACCATGAGGCCAACAGGCCGGAATATCTGGAAATGCCACAGCGGTATTCCAGGCATTATTACGATTTGTACCGTATGGCTATGACCTCGGTAAAAGAAGCCGCTTTCTCCCGGCTTGACCTGCTGAAAAAGGTTGTGGATTTCAAAATGAAATTCTATCCGAGGGTATGGGCGAAATACCCGGAGGCTATGCCAGGCACATTAAAGTTGATCCCGCCGGAATATCGGTTCGTAGCGTTAGAGGCGGATTACGGTTCCATGAAGGATATGCTGTATGGTGATGTTCCCACATTCGATACTGTCATAGCGGCGGTCCGGGAACTGGAAAAAGAGATTAATACACTGTAACAGCTACATAAAGAATAAAGTTTTGCATGGACTTCGGTAGAAATGCTTGTATATGAAAATAAGGATAAATATTATAAGATACTGCATCGAGCTGACAATTTCGGTGTAAATGTCGTAACAAATAAGAGAAAAATAATACGACATAGGACAAATAAAAATGGTTGCTGGGAATAACTCCAAATTAGAAAGGTAAAGCAGCGTTTCGTTTTTTGATGAGCGGACAGATTGATAAGGAACTATTAAACCATATAGCAAAAAGCAGAAAGAAGATCTGATAGACTGGTTGAAAAAGAACCAGTAAGATGGTAGAATTTTTATGTGAAGTAAAAAGTTCCGGGTTCCTTTATTTTAAAGGGAATTCGGAACTGATTTTGCATAACTATTGACTTCGTATAACACAGATTATAGTGCCTGCAATCCGATTCAGATCAGCGTATACGAGGATAAAATGTATATCTGGAATGACGGTGAAATGCCGTCCGAGCTTAACTCAACGGAGAAATTGTTTGAAAAGCATTCTTCAAAGCCGTATAATCCGAGACTGGAAAATGTTTTCTTTAAAAGCGGTATGATAGAGGATAGAGGCATGAGGCAGAGGGGTTGAAAAAATCAAAGAGGCTTGTGCAAAGGATGATGGACGGCTGACGGAATATAATATCAGCGCATCAGGGATTATGGTGCTGTGTAAGGCGTGTGATAAGTATTTGGAGCTGCTGCGTGGTAAGGGAGATAATTCGCTCATTTCAGATGAGCGAATTATGAGCGAAAAACCTCCTGTTCATTATCATGTTCAGGATGACCAAGATCATGACCAAAATGGTTATGATGTGGTCATGA
>CAZAMX010000386.1:0-2737 GCA_964486095.1 uncultured Acetatifactor sp.
CGTCATGCTGAGTCTGCATAAAGGTGAAACGGTCCATCAGGTTTTTGTAATCCTCAATGGCATTGACGTTCACGTCACCCAGCTTTTTAATCTGCTCCCGCAGAGACGAAATCTGTTTTTTCATAGCTGACAGATCTGTCATACTTTCATCCCTGACAGATGCGGCATCGCTTAGGGTGATTTCGTACTCGTCCCACATATAGTTGATCTGGGCTTCCAGGTTTTCTTCCAGCCTTTCCTTCTGCGCCGTCAAACGGTAAACCTCCTTATCTAACGACGACATCTTCTCCGCCATCTCTTCCCGGCTGCGGAAGAAATCCTTTTGCCTTGCAGACAATTCCTCTCTGCGGGCCATACTTTCTTTCAGCCTGCCTTCCGACTCATTCTGCGCGTCAAAGGAAGCCGCTATGGTCTTCTCGATCTCCAGAATATTCTGCGCCTTGCGTTCCGACTCCAGCCGATTGTCCTCCAGGGCTTCCATGATCTCCGTAAGCTCGGCCCGGGAACGGGCGATCTCTTCGTCGATACGGTTCACATTTGCCTGTTTGAATCCAAGGGTCTGCCGCATCTTCTCCACCTTCATCTCCCACTCGGACACAAGTGCTGCCGCCTGAGACTCCAGCTTTCGTTTTTCCTCCAGCTCCTGCTGGAAGCTCACAATCTGCTCCTGAGTCCTTTTCTCCAGTTCTTCGCTTTCCGCCAGCTCCCTCTGAATGGCCTCTTTATCATTCCTGATCTCGAAAATTTTGCCCTCGATTTCCTGTTCTTCCAGCTTCAGGGAAGCCTTTGCCTCCACTTCCTCCTCCATCCGCTCCTTCGACTGGCTGATATTAAGCCTTGCCGTATTCTGCTCTATGGACTTTTTCTGCATATCAGTCTTTAGATTTTCCAGTTCCAGGCGCAGCTTATTCCGCTTTGCCTTGGTCTCGTCGATCTCCCGGTTAATCCCGTCCACAGCGGCAAGCAGCTTTTTAACGCTTTTCTGCAGCTCGTCGATCTCCCGGCGCCTTCCCAGGAGATTGCTGTTATTCTTAAACGCGCCGCCGCTGATGGCACCGCCGGGCACCAGCAGCTCCCCTTCCAGTGTAACCATGCGGATGCCGTATTCATACTTTCTGGCGATCTTTACCGCATTGTCCACATTGTCCACCACCAGGATACGCCCCAGCATGGCCTTTGCAACATTGCGGTACGCATCCTGCGTCTGTACCAGCTCATCAGCCATGCCGATAACCCCTTTTTCGGAGAGAGCTTCCGGATTTTTAAATTCCTGGGGCCTCGTAATGCTGGTAAGCGGCAGAAAGGTTGCACGCCCCAGTCTGTTCTCCTTTAAAAACCGGATCATCTTCTTGGCCGTGTCCTCATCATCCGTGACAATGTTCTGAATATTACCGCCCAGGGCCGTCTCGATGGCGGTCTCATACTTCTTCTCCACCTTAACAATGTCTGCCACAACGCCGATAATACCCGGATTCTTCTCCTTCTGCTCCATGACCTTTTTCACGCTGCCGCCGTAGCCTTCATAGCGCTCTGTCAGGTTGGACAGAGCCTCCAGCCGGGATTTCTCCATGTGGTAAGCGCTCTGAGTCTCCCGCAGCCTGGCGTCCTTTTGAGAAAGAGTCTCTCTGATACCGCTAAGGGACTGCTCCACCGCCGCCTGCTGCTCTGTCATCTCCTGCAGAGCCTCTGTCACTGCCGCAAATTCCGCTTCCAGCTTTTTTAAGCCTTCTTCCCTTGCGGCTTCGTCGGATTTTGCCCGCAAAAGTCTGGAGTTCAGTTCGGCCCTGCGAATGTTCACCTGCTCCATCATGGTGTCAAAACGCCCCATTTTAGAGCGGATGGTAGCTCGCTGATTCAATTCACCTATGATCGTGTTTTTACCGGCCTCAATGGCGTTATTCAGCTCCGCGATCTTTTCCTGTATTTCATTCAGCTTAGCCTTTTCCGCTTCCTCTGTTGCCGTAATCTCCTGAACCTGGCTGTCTGTCTCATCCTTTTCGCCAAGGATCGCTTCCTTGTCCTTCTCCTTCAGGCTGATTTCTTCCTCCAGCGCTCTGCGACGGTTTGTCAAATGGGCCTCGCTGCCCTTTGCGGAATTGATCTGCTCCTTTAAGACGTTCATCTCGCCTTCAAGCTTTCCTCTCATCAGCCCGGTATCGGTTAAAGTGCTTCTTGCCTGCTCGATAGCCTCTTCAAGGCTCTCAATCTCTTCCTGAACCTGTTCATACTCTTCCTTAATGCCCTCATATTTTCCGCTAACCTCGGAAAGCTCCCCGCTTGCCAGCGCATACTTTTCCTCTGCCTGCTGCAGCTGCTCCTTCAATCTGCCGTTTTCCAGCAGGAACACGTTTACGTCCAGTGTTTTCAGTTCTTCCTTCCTGCGCAGATAGACCTTCGCCACCTCGGACTGCCGCTCCAGCGGCTCCACCTGCTTCTCCAGCTCCGAAAGAATATCGTTCACGCGGATCAGATTCTGTTTCTCGCTTTCCAGCTTGGTCTGAGCTGCCGCCTTCCGGCGCTTGAACTTTACGATTCCCGCCGCCTCGTCAAAAAGCTCACGCCGCTCTTCCGGCCTGCCGCTTAAGATTTTGTCGATCTGGCCCTGGCCGATGATGGAATATCCTTCCTTACCGATACCGGTATCATAAAACAACTCATTCACATCCTTCAGCCTGCAAGGGCTTCCATTGATCAGATATTCACTTTCTCCGGAACGATAAATGCGCCTTGCCACCGT
>CAZAMX010000387.1:0-2709 GCA_964486095.1 uncultured Acetatifactor sp.
CGGATGATAAAGTTACTTAAAATAATCTGCAGTACCATCGTCAGCTCCAGCGGAACCAGAGAATACCCGATCACCTGGGTAATGTCTCCCAGGCCCCCCTTACCGTTTAACAGAGTCGTCACGGACCAGTTGCTGACAATAAACAGCACAAACCCTGCCACCCAGGTAGCAAAAACAGAAAGAATGTTCATTGCCGCCACCTGCGCGGTATTCATGACAAAGCCCTTATATTGATAGCTGACGCATTGTAAGATACCAAACAATATGATGGAAAGTACCGCGATCAGCAGGCTTCCCTTGCCCCGGAAGCGGATCTCATAAAAAGCATCAAAGGGATGGAAAAAGGAATACTTTAAATAATATAATTTTTCTTTTATCTGTGCTTTCATTTTTCCGCTCCTTTCTTCCGGGATACTTTCTGCTTCTGCTTTTTACCTTTCCCCTGGCTCTTGTGGTATCTGGCCTCTGACCAGATCACTGCCCCTACCACCACCAGAAGCAGTGTCATGACGATGCCGAAATGTTCCTCCAGCCACTTGCCCCTGTAGCCGTTATAGGCCTTGGAGTAAAACTCCCTGTTGTTTCCCAGCTCGAAATAGTACATCGCCGTCTCATAGTCATCCTTCATCAGGTAGTTCTTGCCAATACCATTGTAAGCCACCTCGTAATTGGCGTTCAGGGCCACGGCTTTTTCAAAGGAAACCAGCGCCTCGTCCCATCTGCCGAAATAATAGCTTTCATTTCCGTCCAGTACGGCCTGACCGAAAGCGGTAGGTGCCAGAATATAAAGACATTTCAAGGTTTTATCGGCGGTCACCAGCTTATCGCCCAGCCAGGCAATGGAAACAGGATTTTTATATTCTCCCTTCAGGTTTCCCATGCTGCCGAAAACGTTTAAGATCTGACCGTCAAAATCATACAGGAAAATACGTCCCTTGTTCCTGTCCAGCAGGGCATAGGTGCCATAGTCCGTCACCGCAATGTCCACAAACTGGCTCCCCAGATCGTCGGAGTGCATGGACCAAATGTCACCGATCACCCCTAAGTTTTCCTGTTCCCGAAGTACGTTCTCCCCCTTTGAATTTAAGCGGAACACTTTATCCAAAGCCGAGGTGTCATAGGTCACCGCCATCACAAACCCCTCTCCGTCCAGAGTAATATTGTTAAAGGCCGGTGCATAGGTCTTGGACATCTGTGCCTTCTGCTCATCGCTGGAAAGAGATTTCCAGAAATAATCCATAAAGCTGAACACGGGAACATTCACACCGTAGTACCCGCTGAAATCTCCCTCTGCCGTCAGCTCCAGAATGCCTTCATAGCTGGACTGTACCACCACATAAATCCGGTTTGCAAGGTCTACCGTGATCTTGGAAGGCTTGAACTGTGCATCTCCGGATAGATTTTCCGGACGCCCAATCATCCTCTTTAAGCTGTAATCATCCAGATTCAGCACCACAATCCTCTGGGCGCCGGTATCCGCTATATAGATCTCCTGCTCCTGTTCATGAATCCAGACCCCTTCCGGATTCGTCAGCATGATCTGATTACCGCCCTCATCCAGAGCAATCTTTCCTTCCCTGTTCCGCAAAAGCTTTACGGAATGAAGGTAATTTCCTTCACTGTCCAGAATATTCAGGCGGCTCTCCAGAGAGTCGATCATAAAGATCCTGCCATCCCTGCTGGTATCCACATCATCCACGCTTGATAAATTTGTGCCGTTTAATTTTTATGCCGAGATAATACTCTCAAGCACAAAAGCCGCACGACACTACTTAACATCTCCGTAATAACCGTAGGTATAGCCCTCATATACAACACTGCTGCCGTCCGCAGCGGATGCCCGGGCCGTCAGGGGAAGCATCATGGCCGCAGCCAGGACCGCCCCAAGGCATTTTAAGCTTCTTCTCTTCATGCCGCCCCTCCTATCCTTTGATTCCGGATGTGGCCATAGTCTCGATGACATTGCTCTGGGAGACTACGAACACCGTGATCGGTACGATAATCATAATCAGGGAGACCGCCGAGGTCACCCCCGTTCTGGAAATGCCTCCGCTTGCCAGCTGGGAAAGCACATAGCTTAAGGGCTTGAGCTCTTCGGAATAAATGAATACGCCGCCCGTGGTTCCCCACATCTGCTGGAAGGAAAGAATTACCAGGGTAATCCAGGCAGGCTTGCACAACGGCATCACCACCTTGAAATAAATTCCGAACTCGGAAGCGCCGAAAATCTTTGACGCCTCCAGTACAGTCCCAGGGTCCCGCCCACTGCAGGCAGGATCACCGCCCAGTAGGTATCAATCATGCGCAGTCCGCTCATGATCAGGTAGTTGGGAATGGCCGTTACCGATGTACTGAACATCAGAGCGTACACGATCAGATTGCTCATGAACTTTGACCCCGGAAATTCATATTTTGCCAAGGGATAAGCTGCCATGGAGCCTAAAAACACCGTGCCAAAGGTTCCCACGCCCGTGATCACCAGCGTATTAAACAGGTAACGGGATAGGGGCACCGTAAAGTCTTCGATAATCGTTCCCAGGTCAAAAAAGTTATCCAACGTAGGATTATCCACCGTCAGCCTGGGCGGGAAAATAAAGATCTCCGACAAGGGCTTAAAGGCGCTGACAATTGTGTATACCAGGGGAAAAAGACTGAAGAGCCCGAACAGCCCCAGACCCACAAACAGCACAATGTCTCCCCCGAGACTCC
>CAZAMX010000388.1:0-2703 GCA_964486095.1 uncultured Acetatifactor sp.
TCCGGCCGATCCGGCTGGTGCGGTGCCTGATACTGCTGGGTGGTTGACGTATAGTCCTGATAATAATTTCCTGACTGTCCGCTGCCGCTCTCCCCGTTTTGTCCGTTTACATAATTTTGATCATCCATACTAAATCCCATACCTTTCCGATAATTTGTATCAAACCATATTAATTATTGTAACGTATTTCCCAAGCTTTTTCAATCCTGAATTTGTTTTGAGACAGATTGTAAATATCTATAAATTGTGCTATGATTGTAGCCGAATGAATGCAAGGAAAATCATGTTGGAGGTTAGTATGATAAAAAAGATCATGCCCAATCGCCTGGACCGGGGCTTTTTTCAATATCAGCAAGAACTGGAGGCCAAGGCGCTGGAGGTTCTGCGTTCCGGATGGTATGTATTGGGGCCTGAGGTGGAAAGCTTTGAACGGGAGTTTGCGGAATACACGGGGGCCGGATATTGCGTGGGCCTGGCCAGCGGCCTGGATGCCCTGTGGCTGGCCTTTCGTGTCTTAGGGATAGGCAGCGGGGACGAAGTGATCGTACCTGCCAATACTTATATCGCCAGCGTGATGGGAATTACGATCAACGGCGCCACCCCTGTTTTTGTGGAACCGGATGTTTATTACAATCTGGATACCTCTCTTCTGGAGGAACATATCACCGAAAAAACAAAAGCCGTTCTGGCAGTACATTTATATGGACAGGCTTCTGATATGGAAGGAATTCAGCGGTTCTGTCAAAATCATCATCTGCGTCTGGTGGAGGACTGTGCCCAGTCCCACGGTGCATCCTTCAAAGGAAAAATGACAGGTACCTTCGGTGATATTGGCTGTTTTTCCTTCTATCCGTCCAAAAATCTCGGCGCTTTTGGCGATGCGGGGGCCATCGTCACGG
Source organism: uncultured Acetatifactor sp. (assembly GCA_964486095.1). GTDB lineage: Bacteria > Bacillota > Clostridia > Lachnospirales > Lachnospiraceae > Acetatifactor. The sequence goes on from CAZAMX010000388.1 coordinate 900, forward strand.
ATGATGAAGCAATCGCCGGTAACATGCGGATGTACCGCAATTACGGAAGTGAAAAACGCTATTATAACAAGGTGGTGGGCGCCAATTCACGGCTGGATGAGCTTCAGGCAGGTCTGCTTCGGGTACGTCTTAAGCACTTAGCTGCATTAAATGAAGAAAGAAAAAATCTGGCGGACCGTTACAGCCGGGAGCTGCACAATCCGTTGCTCTCTCTGCCCCAAGTCAGGGAAGGTGCGGAAAGCGTATGGCATCAATATGTGATCAGAACAAAAAGGCGTAAGGAGCTGATACCATACCTGGAACAAAACGGTATCGGAACCATTATCCACTACCCCATTCCCCCGCATTTGTCGGAGGCGTATGCCTTTCTGGGGCATCACCGGGGAGATTATCCTGTTACGGAAGAATACGCGGATACGGTTTTATCCATTCCCATGTACAACGGGATGACCGCACAGGAACAGGAATTCGTCATAACCACACTGAATTCTTTCAGGTGACAAACAAATACGGAGGATGGCATGAAGCTGCAGGAACAATACAAAATCATAGAATTTACGGATCTTGGTGACGAACGGGGTAATCTGGTCGTCATCGAAGGTGACGGAATGGATATTCCCTTTGACATCAAACGGGTTTTTTATATTTATGGCTCGGATTCGGAAGTGGTAAGGGGACAGCATGCAAACCGGGAGACCGAGTTTCTCCTGGTAAATGTATCCGGCACCAGCAAGGTAAGGATCGACAATGGAACGGAGTCTAAGGTCATCCTGTTGAACAGGCCCCGCATGGGATTGTACCTTTCTTCCATGGTCTGGAAGGATATGTACGATTTTTCGGAGGATTCTGTTCTGCTGGTGTTGGCCAGCAGACATTATGACGCTTCGGAATATATCCGCAGCTATCCGGATTATCTGGCAGAGCTTGAAAAATTGAGAGGTGAAGCACATGAGTAAGCTTTCGATTGTTGTTCCGGTGTATTACAACGAAGATACCCTGATGGATCTTTACGAGGACATGCAGGCTAAGGTTCTGGACAAGCTGGATGATTATGAGATCGTTTTTGTGGATGACGGCTCCGGGGACAGCTCCTGGGAGATCATGAATCAAATCCGCTGCCTTGACAGTCATGTGCGGCTGGTAAAGCTGTCCCGGAATTTCGGTGAGCATGCGGCGCTTCTTGCCGGGCTGTCCGTCTGCACCGGAGACTGCGCCGTTACAAAGCAGGCGGATCTGCAGGAGGACTCGACTCTCATTCTTACCATGTACGACAGCTGGAAAAAGGGAAACAAGGTAGTGCTGGCAGTAAGAAGATCCAGAGACGAAAATCGAATGAAAGTATTCTTTGCAAATAGATATTACAGCCTGGTCAGAAAGTTTGTGAACAAAAATATGCCTGCGGGAGGCTGTGACTGCTATCTGATCGACAGACAGGTAATCGAAGTACTGGAGCGGCTGGATGAGAAAAATTCCAGCCTGACCCTGCAGGTATTATGGGCCGGCTTTCGCACGGACATGATATATTTTGACCGCAAAGATCGGGAAAAGGGCAAATCCAGATGGACCTTTGCCAAGAAGTTTAAATTGGTGATAGATTCCATGATGAGTTTTTCCTATGTGCCCATCCGCTTTATGTCCGTGGTGGGTGTTCTTTTCAACATTTTTGCCGTTGTTCTGTTTATCGGCGTTTTAGTGGAATATTTCACAAAGGGGACTCCCATCACCGCATGGTCCTCTTTAATGTGCGTTGTCTTATGTTCGTCAGGCCTGATCCTGCTGATGCTGGGAATTCTGGGAGAATATC
>CAZAMX010000389.1:0-1639 GCA_964486095.1 uncultured Acetatifactor sp.
TGCTGCTTCACAACTCACATATCCGAACATCATGATGAGGCCCGGCAGAAGAAGCCAGGGATGCAAATGCTTTAGATTTGCCCACAAAACGCTCAATGGCTGCCCCTTCAACAATATGCCTCCCGTCACAGCCATCAGCACCAGCATAAATAATATTCCCAGCCCGGCCTTCTTCCTCTGTATCATGCCGCTGCCTCCCGGGAGCCGGCGATTACTGCCATCAGGCGGCTGACCGCCTCTGCCTCCAGCTGCCGCCGTACATTTTCCATGCAGGCCGCTGCCCGGGCCAGGCTCATTTTGTCCAGCAGCACCTCCTGAATCTCCTCCGCGCAGTCCTTCCGCTCTGCCACCCAGCCGATACCCTGATCTATCATCCACCGGGCATTGCTGCATTCCTGACAAAGGGAAGGGGGCCATGCAAAAATCGGTACTCGGGCATAAATGCTCTCAAACAGCGTAATTCCGCCTGGCTTTGTGACAATCATGTCAGCTTTTTCCAGGTACTCCCAGACCGTGTCCACATAGCCTAACACCTGAACATTCTCCCATCGTCCCGCCAGCTTCCGAAACAGCTTTTGATTATGTCCTGTAATGACCGTAATATGAGTATCGGGAATCTTGTGCAGCGCCTCATAAAAGCTTTGATTACCGGGCATAATCCCCAACCCGCCTCCCATCATCAAAAGCTCCGTGCCCCCCCCGTTTTCCGTGTTCCTGTCGGCCTTTTTCCCTGCCAGCCTGCGGAATTCTTCCTTTACCGGAATCCCCGTTACACAAATCCTTGTCGCCAAAACCCCGTGATCCACAAGGCCTTTTTTGACCTCCCCGCTGGGCACCAGATAACAGTCCGTATGGCGGTTAATCCATTCCGGATGGGAGGAAACGTCCGTGATACAGGTAATCAACGGCAAATCCAGATAACAATTCTCCTTCCGGACCGCCACTTCCTTCAGCCGCGACACAATCTGGGCGCACAGAGGATGGGTAGCAATCACCGCATCCGGTCGATACTTTTCCAGAAGCTCTGCCAGCTTATCCAGAAACAGACTCTCCATAGGCGGACGGGCATCGGTATGTCCCAACGCCGTAAGCTTATAATAGGTATTAAAAAGGTGACTTCCGTGAGTTACCACCAGATCAAAGAATTTATAGATCGCCGCAGAAGCATTCGGCAGCACATATGCAGGAAAATCCTCTACCGTAACGTCCGCACCAGGGAATCTGCGCAGAAGCTGCTGCCGCAGAGACTGAGCCGCGGCCCAGTGCCCCATACCGAATTTTCCCGTCAAGATCAAAATATTCATCATACCACCCTGCCTTTCCCGGCGGCTGCCGGAATATCCGCCTCACGACAATCCGCCTGTACAGGGTCAGTATATCTGTTTCTCCTGAAAAAAATTAAGAGGAAAAACGAAAAAATTATGAAAGAAAGTCTTTCTTATACTTTAAATCTGTATCCTACGCCCCAGATGGTTTCGATGTATTGAGGCTTTGCGGTATCCGCCTCAATTTTCTCCCGAATCTTCTTAATATGCACTGTGACGGTGGCAATGTCCCCAATGGAATCCATATCCCAGATTTCCCGGAACAGTTCTTCCTTTGTATATACATGGTTGGGATTCTCCGCCAAAAAGGTCAG
>CAZAMX010000389.1:1649-2670 GCA_964486095.1 uncultured Acetatifactor sp.
CTGTTTTTCCTCCTCGTTCACCCACACGCGGCGGGCCGTCTTGTCAATGCGGATCCCCCGGATCTCCACAATATCGTTCTGGGGCTTCTGGTTGGTGCCCACAAGCCGCTCATATCGGGCCATATGAGCCTTCACCCGCGCCACCAGCTCGCTGGGGCTGAAAGGCTTTGTCATATAATCGTCCGCCCCCAGGCCCAGGCCCCGGATCTTGTCAATGTCGTCCTTCTTGGCTGACACCATAATAATGGGCAGATTTTTTTCCTCCCGGATTCTGCGGCATACCTCAAAGCCGTCAATACCCGGCAGCATCAGATCCAGAATCACCAGATCATACTCGCCCGACAACGCCGTGGTCAGTCCCTCGTCACCATTGTTGCAGATGTCCACCTTAAAATCCGACAGTTCCAGATAATCCTTCTCCAAATCCGCAATTGCAACTTCGTCTTCAATAATTAAAATTTTGCTCATCCTTGGCCTCCATTCTAATCTTCATGATTCACGGATAAAATTTTTCACACTTCCAAACATGCCGGCACAAACAATCCGTGAAGAACGCTGCCCAAGGCGAGTTTACTCGCCTGCGTTCTTCGGTGTGAGATTTAGAAGTTCTTCACGAAGCGGCCTCTGCCGCGAGTGTTAGAACTTCTTCTCACACTATTCTCCTTGCAGCTCTATATATTTTCTCAGCACAAAATGAATACAGGTTCCCTCGCCTTCCCTGCCGGTGGCCCAGATATAGCCGCCGTGGTCCTCTATAATTTTTTTCACGATAGAAAGGCCGATGCCGCTTCCCCCCTGAGCGGAATTGCGGGAAGCATCCGTCCTGAAAAACCTTTCAAATATTTTACCCAGATCCTTCTGGGCAATTCCTTTTCCGTTGTCCTCAATCTCGATGCGGATGGAATCGGCCTCGTCCAATATCCGGATATCTATGACTCCGTGGGGCTTATCCATATATTTCACACTATTGCTGATAATATTGTTAATGACCTTCTTCATCTCCTCCGGATCGTCAATGACA
>CAZAMX010000390.1:0-2666 GCA_964486095.1 uncultured Acetatifactor sp.
AGTGCATGGAGGCGATGCCCTTCAGGGGCAGGTAGTAGTTCATCATGGAGAACATGCCCTTCTTCATCTCGCCGCCGTACCAGGTGTTGATAATAACCTGCTCCCGACTGGTGATATTAAAGGCTACGCAGGTCTCGGAATTTAAGTTCAGCTCCTTATAATTGTCTACCTTCGCCTTGGAAGCGTTGTAAACAACAAAATCGGGCTCAAAGCTCTCCAGCTCTTCCGCCGTAGGCTGGATGAACATGTTCTTGATAAAATGAGCCTGCCATGCCACCTCCATGATAAAACGAACCGCCATGCGGGTATCCTTGTTGGCACCGCAGAAAGCGTCCACCACAAACAGTCTCTTGTCGCAAAGCTCCTTCTTCGCGATCTCCTTTACTTTTGCCCAGGTATCCTCTGACATGGGATGGTTATCATTCTTGTACTCATCGGAAGTCCACCAGACAGTGCCCTTGGAATTTTCATCCATTACGATGTACTTATCTTTCGGAGAACGTCCCGTATAGATACCGGTCATAACATTCACCGCGCCAAGCTCCGTTACCTGACCCTTCTCAAACCCTTCCAGGCCGGGCTTTGTCTCTTCCTCGAACAACATTTCAAAAGAAGGATTGTGTACGACCTCCTTAACTCCGGTAATGCCGTACTTGCTCAAATCGATCACTGCCATATTTTTTACCTCTCTTCCATGATTCTAATTGTAAATTTCAAAAAATTTACTGCTTATAATTTTAACATGAATTTGTCCATCCGTAAAGGGTTGTTTGACAGATCATGAAAATTGCCGATATAATCAGCCGAAAATTCGTGCAGGCACGATTTTTCGGCTGTTCACATCGGCTGGCTATACCGTTACCAGAAATTCCAGCACTACATCCTTCATGCCGTCCACCTCACACTGCTTATCATGTACCACCGGCGCAGTCCTGATCTCTTCAATGGCAGGAGGCACTGAAACATTGGCCAACCTGGAAAGCTCATCCACCAGCTCAAAATCACCCATGGAATCGTATCCGGCATCTATGGCGTTCATGACGCTTCTGGTAAACTTGAAGGGGCTTGCCGTAGACGCAATTACGGTCTTTGTCTTATCCCCGGTTTCTTTCACATACTTCTGATATACCGCACTGGCAACGGCGGTGTGAGTATCTATAACATAGCCGCAGGAACTGTAAAGCCGTTTGATCTCTTCCGCTGTCTCCGTTTCATTTGCATAAGCACCGTAAAAATCCGCCAAGGCCTCTTTCATTTCCTCAGTGATGGCATATTTCCCTTCTTTGGCAAGCGCGTTCATCATCTCCCGGTTTCTGTCCGCGTCATTCCCTGCGATCCTGTATATCAGACGCTCCAGGTTGCTGGAAATCAAAATATCCATGGACGGCGAGCTGGTCAGCACGAACTCACGATTCCTGTCATAGGTACCCGTACTGAAAAAATCATACAGCACCTTGTTTTCATTGGAGGCACAGATCAGTCTGCCGATGGGAAGCCCCATGTTTTTCGCATAAAACGCCGCCAGAATATTTCCGAAATTACCTGTAGGCACAGTTACATTGATCTTCTCTCCTGCTCTGATCTTCCCCGCCTTGAGCAGCGCAGCATAAGCATACACATAATAACAGATCTGGGGAACAAGCCTGCCGATATTGATGGAGTTTGCAGAGGAAAACTGAAAGCCTCTGCCGTCCAGCTCTTTTGCCAGCTCCTGATCGGAAAAAATCTTCTTTACCCCTGTCTGCGCATCGTCAAAGTTACCGTGGATCCCCACCACCAAAGTGTTGCCGCCCTTCTGCGTCACCATCTGCTTCTCCTGAATGGGGCTGACACCGTTCTTGGGATAAAACACAATGATCCTGGTCCCCTTTACATCCGCAAATCCTGCCAGGGCTGCCTTCCCCGTATCCCCGGAGGTAGCCGTCAGAATAACGATCTCGTTTTTAATCTGATTTTTCCTGGCGGAGGTAATCATCAAATGGGGCAGAATTGACAGCGCCATATCCTTAAAAGCAATGGTGGCACCGTGAAACAGCTCCAGGTAATAAGCTCCCTCCGCCTCTGCCAGGGGCGCTATGCTCTCGGTATCAAATTTGGAATCATATGCCTTATTGATACAATCCCTTAACTCTTCCTCCGTAAAATCCGTAAGAAACAGTTTCATAACCTCGTACGCCACCTGGCGGTAATCCATACCGGCCAATTCCTCCAGGCTTTTATCCATCTTTTCTTTCTCCTTAAATCCTCTTGATTAGCGTGAAGTACTCAGCTCCAGCAGCTTGTTCCTCATATCGCTTTCCAGCTTCTGCAGCTCAACCTCCGCACTCCGCCTCTTTTCCCTGCCTTCCTGCTGATTCTTCAACACCTCGTCCAAGGTGCTGATCAATGTCTGGTTGGTGGTCTTTAAGGTCTCGATGTCCACAATGCCCCGCTCGCTCTCCTTTGCCACCTCCAGGGTTCCGGCTTTCAGGGCTTCCGCATTTTTGCGAAGCAGTTCGTTGGTCATATCGGTCACTTTTCTCTGTGCTTCCATGGCCTGCCTGGAACGTTCCATCCCCAGTGCCAGCACCATCTGGTTTTTCCAGAGAGGAATGGTGTTGTTGACGGTAGACTGGATTTTTTCCGACATCAAGGTGTTGTTGTTCTGGATCAGACGTATCTGGGGA
>CAZAMX010000391.1:0-2658 GCA_964486095.1 uncultured Acetatifactor sp.
GTGGACGGGGAGGTAGAAGACCTGACAACAGGCATGATAAACTCCCGGAAGCTGAATATACAGTCCCTGGTTACCCTGTCGGCAAAGGTGGAGGAACTCTATGACGAGGAAGCGCCGGTAGCGGTCCATGGAGACGAAAAAGCGGAATACCGCAGGATGCCCTTGGAGGTGGCGCAGATTGCCATCTGCAAGAACGATATTTTCCGGCTGAAAGAGGAAATCAGCCTGCCTGCCAATTACCCCAATATTTTTCAAATTCTGTGGGATGACACGTCCATAGGGGATTTGGATTTTAAGGTCATGGAAGAAAAGATTTCTCTGTCTGGGGATGTGCATGTGTTTATCCTTTATGAGGGAGAAGGGGAAGAGCATCCCATCCGTTCTTTTGAGACTGCCATCCCCTTCAGCGGGGCGCTGGAATGCCATGGCTGCCGGGAGGGTATGCTTCCGGATATTCGCTGCCGCCTGGGACAAAAGGAGCTGGCGGTGCGGCCGGATTTTGACGGGGAGGAGCGCAGCATCGGATTGGAGCTGGTGCTGGATTTTGCCATCCGTGTTTACGAAGAGGAAGAGCTGGAGATCATATCCGACATTTACGGTGTTTCCAATGAGATCGGCACGGTGACCCACAGGGCCGATCTGCGGCAGCTGCTGGCAAGAGTTACGGGGAAGACAAAAGTGACGGATCATATTCATGTTAAGGCGGGAAATGTTCTGCAGCTGCTGCACAGTGAGGGCACGGTAGCGCTGGAGCAGCAGACTGTGGTGGAGAACGGGATCCTGCTTCAGGGCAGTCTTACGGTGAAGGTCATGTATATTACCGGGGAGGATGATGCGCCCTATGGCTGTACGCAGGCCCAGATCCCTTATCAATATACCCTGGAGGTGCCGGATATTGCACCGGAGGACATTGACACGGTTCAGGGGTCGGTAGAGCAGCTGCAGGCGACCATGCTGGACGGGGAAGAGATGGACGTAAAGGCGGTCTTAAGCTTTTCCACGGTGGTGTTTAAGACGGTGCCGGTGGAGCTGATCAGTCAGGTGACCGTTTCACCTCTGGATACGGGAAAGATGAGCAGCCTTCCGGGCATGGTGGTTTATATGGTAAAGGAAGGGGATAATCTCTGGAATATCGGCAAGAAATACTATGTGCCGGTGGAGGCCATGAAGAAAATGAACAATTTGGAAAGTGATGAAATAAAGACAGGGCAGAAGCTTCTGATCGTCAAGGGAAGCTGAAAAAATCCCTCGGCCTTCCGCAAGGAAAGCCGGGGGAAATGTTTTTTTTTATTCGGTGAGTGCTTTGTTTACTGCCGCAGCCATGTCGTCAAAGCCCTTCATCACGGCGTCGTAGGTCTGCTTGGAGATGTCGGGAAGCTCGCCGCCCCAAGTCTTTTCTGCCTGCTTGTAGCCCTTTTCAAAAGCCTTGCGCATATCCTCGATCTTATCGGGATCGCCGCCGGTCAAAGCGTTGGCAAAGTCCAGAATTCTGCCGGAGGTCTGCTTTACGCCCCAGTAACCGTCCTCGGAAATATCCTGCTGTGCCTGCAGCTTGGTGGCAGCGTCTACGGTATAATTCCCGGATCTTAAGAACTGCCACATATCCGTGGCCTTGCCATAGGCCTCAGTCTGGCCGGACATCATTTTTTCTACCAGGCTGCGAAGCTGCTGGGTACGCGCATCGGCATCAGCCTTCAGCTTATTAACCAAAGCGGTATTGGGTTTATATGTTTTCTTGGCGGTATCGGATACGCTGTCCTTGGAAGGCACATATATAACGCCGCTGTCCGCAGCAGAGGAAGAGCTCTCTGCCTTTGTGCTGTCCTTTTCCTGTGTCTCAGTGGGTTTTACGTTTTCCACCTTGGAATAATCGTAAACTGAGCCGGACTGAATTGGTGATGTAACTCCATTTACACTCATAGGGATCCCTCTTTTCTGGCGGTATTACGCCGTTTTGTTGTCCGTTGCCGGACTTTATCATCCATGATTTGGTACTTTTTATTTCGGCAGATTCAGGGAAATAATTTAGTTATTTTGCGAAATTTTTATGCTTAGCCGGTTCCTGGATAAAAAAGTTCCTGCCGACATCAGCTTATATGTAATTATAATGCTTGCTTTTGTTTCTGTCCACAGGCATTTTACATCTTCCGTGCAGACCTCCAGCGGAAGGGAACAAAAACCGGTGACATAGCCTGCCGGGTGGGTCCGGCCTGCTTCAAAAATTATGCGGGTATTCACATTTCCCTTGCGGGACAGCTCCAGCAGATGATCGCCGATTTTCAGGGTATTTGAGGTCAGAGCGCCCGAATCCGTATCCTGCTCCCGGTAAAGGAGATACCGCCAGCCGTTTTTTTCAAAGTATTGTCCCCGGCCCTCAAAGCCTGCCGCGGTTTCCCATCCCCCGCCGCAGTCCTGGGTTCCGGTCACGCTTACCGTTACGTTCCTGTTCACGCTAATAGTCCTCTATATTTACTGTCTTGGCGGAGAGAATGCCATAATTGATGATGGAATTGGCAAAGCGCACAAATTTTTCCGCCTTGTCTCTGACATAAAACTGATACTGATTGCTGCCCAGTACCGGAGTATCTTAATTGAGCTTGTTCATTTCCGAAAGCAGCTGCCTTAGCTCTATGGCAGTTTCATACTCCGGGTTTACCA
>CAZAMX010000392.1:0-2620 GCA_964486095.1 uncultured Acetatifactor sp.
ATGAAGCGTATGAATGTATCCTGCTGGATGTGATGATCCCTGATGAGAACGGCTTTTCCGTATGTGGGAAACTTAGCAGGCTAACACATGCGCCGGTGATATTTTTGAGCTGTATACAAGAGCCGGACAGGCAGGTGGAGGGATTTTCGGCCGGCGGTGCGGACTATATAACGAAAGACACTCCGGCAGAGCTTTTCTGGGCAAAGGTGGAAGCCCGTATTAAGGTGACTAAGTCGGAACGCACCGGGCTTACTTTTGGTCCGCTTTTTATGGATCTTGTGGGACGCACGGCGAGGATAAACAGCGAAGAATTGTTCCTTACTTCCATTGAGTTTGATATTTTGCGGCGGCTTTCAGAACATCCGGAACATGTTTTTACGCCGGAAGAAATTTTTGCCATGATCTGGGGGGACCGGCCGTGGGATGGAGGAAAGCTGGTGCAGTCCCATATGTCTCAGCTGCGGCGGAAGCTGGAAAAGGCCTGGAGCGGGCATCGTTTTATTGAGGCGGTCTGGGGACAGGGGTATCGTTTTACTCTGCCCGGAAGCGGACAAGTGTGAAAGGAATGAAGATTATCTAAGGTCAGAAAACACCTGACCTAAGATAATCTAAGTCATTCCTCGAAGAATTGCCTTTTGGCAATTCTTCCCGGTTCATTGATTGTTTGTGCCGCTGAAGCGGACAAGGGGTATAGGAATGAAACAGCAGAAGTTCTGGTGGCAGATGCCGGTTGTTTTGATTTTGCTGCCGGCTTTTTTTGGTTTATTGTTTTACTTTGATAATAAGTATCAAACGCCTCCGCCTTATGGAAGCTCAGGCATGATAACCTTAAATGAGAGGGATTTTGAGAGAGCCAATCCGATCTTTTTAATTGACGGGTGGCGGCTGACAGATGAGCGTGATACGGATCGGTTTACTTATATAGGTGAGTTTTCCAATCTTCAGCGTGGTGACCTGCGGATACCGCCTCACGGAAATGCCTGTTATCAGCTGATTTTACGTTATGATGGCAGGGACAGAATTGTTTCGGTGGATTTTCCGCAGCTTTCTTTCCGGTATGCGGTTTCTTTGGACGGGGTATTGCTTGGCCAGGGGGCAGGCAGCGGACGAATCACTCTTCTGCTGACTGCGGGAGATCATGCTTTAACGGTGGAGACTTCGTCAAAGCTGGGATATTACAGCGGAATCTATTTCCCGCCTGCTTTGGGCAGCATGGAGACACTTACCCGGGTGAACAGGATTCGGGACTTTTCCTATGCACTTGCTTTTCTGCTTCCGCTGTCGCTGGCTTCGTTTACTCTTTTCCTGTGGAAGACGGGGGGAGCTTTAAGCCGGTGGTTCGGCCTGTTGTGCATCTGTTATGCTCTCTATATGTTTCGCCATTTTGTGTTTTTATTCTCCATGCCGGCAGCGGAGTACTGGTTTCTGGTACAGAATCTGGCGCTGTACGGCCTGTGCTGCTGCGTGGTGCGGCTGACTGCTTTGGCCTCCGGCAACAGGGGTATCAAGGCATGGCGACGGATGGCAGGGCTGCTTTTGTTATTGTCGATGCTGCTGGTCATATTGAGTCTGCTGATTCCCCTGTTTCCGTGGGCGGTTTTGGTTCATGGCAGGCTTACGGATACCTGGTATATTCTGACCTTTGGCTGTACCGTATTTTTTACCGTGCAGGGAATCAGGGTAAAAAGCCGGGAGAGCCGGTTTACGCTGGCGGGATGTACGATATTCGGGGCGGGACTGCTGGTTAATCTTATTTTTTCCAACCGCTTTGAACCCATTCGTTTTTTCTGGCAGTTTGAGTGGTGCGGTCTTTTTTTGGTGCTACTGTTTGGCGTTATGATGGTGCTGCGCAGCAGGCGTATTTTGCAGGAAAACAGCATGCTTACCAATCATTTGGAAGAGCAGGTGAAGAAACGTACAGAAGAGGTTACACAGCTTTTGGAGGAACGTAAGGCCTTTTTTTCCGATATGGCTCATGATTTGAAGGCGCCGGTATTTGCTACCAGATCCTTTATAGAGGCCATACGCAAAAGCGGGGTGGGAGTGGATCAGGAGCTGCGGGGCTATCTTGATCAGGCGGAGGCCAAGCAGTGGGAAATGGCCCGGCGTCTCCAAGGGCTTTCCGATATTAACGCATTGGATAAAATTACGGAGGAAAGGGTTCCGGTATCTATTCGAGAGCTTTTTCTGGATATTTATGACATTCACCACGGAGAAGCCGAGGTTTCTTCCGTATATCTGATTGTAGAGCCGCCGGAGGCGGATGCCTTCCTGATGGCTCAGCCTAAGAAGCTCAGTATACTTTTTGAAAATCTCATTTATAATGCCATCAGGGCAACGCCGCCCGACGGCAGCATTACGGTATCTGCCCGGACGGAAAACGATCGGATCTGCATAACGGTAGAGGATACCGGCTGCGGTATTCCGGAGGCGGAACTGCCTTTTATTTTCCGGCGCTTTTTTGTGGGGGAAAATAACAAAGAGGCCGGTACGGGGCTGGGGCTGTATATCGTTCACGGTATTGTTGCGGAGCTGGGCGGTAAAATCAGCGTTCAATCCACCGTAGGCAAGGGCACAAAATTTCTCATGGAATTTCCGCAGGGTCGATTCGTTACGTTTT
>CAZAMX010000393.1:0-2617 GCA_964486095.1 uncultured Acetatifactor sp.
AATCCGCCTCCTGCTTCAGTTCGATCAGGCGCTGCCTGTGCCTGTAATTCTGCAGCTTGGACTCATGCAGTTTGTAATAACCAAACCATGAAATACCATATGAAATTGCATACAACAGAGGAAACCGCACACAAAAAATTTCACCGTATTCATATTGGAGCAGATTAGAAAGCGGCGAATAAAACAGCAAAAACAAAAAAATAAGAAAATAAGAGGATACCAGCATGCCGCTGCGGAAATTTAAAAGCGGCATTGCCGCCGGAATCAGTAGAATCCATAAAATCGCAAAGCCGTCATTTCCGCCGATTACGGCATAAAAGCTGAACATGATAATCACACAGACGCTGATTCCTGCCCCGACAATACTCTCCTTTTTTTTACAGCTTCCTATAATGCCGAAAACGCAGGAGACCACCGCCCCCAGAAATGTGGTTCCGAACATGGCCCATGATTTTTGATAGATATTCACAACGCTCATAATCAGGAAAAATCCGGTCAGCATCACACTGGACTGGATATAGCGGCGAAGCGTCAGCAAATGCTTCGCTTCTTTCCCCTCCTGTTCGTCATCCGGATCAAACCTCAGATCTTTGATCATTCTTTTTATTTTTTCATATATCCTGCCGGCCACTGTATTCCCTCTCACAAGCGTCTTTCCTATTCATTCCGTTCCAACATACCAAAAAATCGAAACGGATAACAAGAGGGCCTTCCTGCTTTGCAGTTTTTCTGCCTGCTTTGCAGCTGCTGATTCTTGACACCGGCTGTTTTACCCTTTACGATATTTACGATAACGGCAGAAAATTTGCAGATAACACGTGGACTGAACTATTTACTCTGTGGGAGGTATGAAATATGCTGCTTGGAAAACAAAAAGGGACAGTGCCAAGATGGCTGGCAGGAACGGCATTCCTTTTCTGTACAATGGCGCTGACACTGCTTCTGGCATCAGAGGTTACTCCCCGCAGGACTCAGCTGTGGCTGGAGAGCAGCGTAAACGGCGATGAGATGACGTTGGATGAAATCTATGCTTATGACGGTGCGCTTACGTTGACGGTGGTACTTCCGGAATGGGAAAGCCAGTGGTATCCGATGCTGAAAATCAGTTATACAGGTGAGGCGGAAGTGCTTTTGGATGGGGAGAGCATAGGACACATGGAGGCATGGGACGGGAAGACGTTTGGCAGCGCTTTCTTTATGCTGCCCCGGGACTGTGCCGGGAAAACGATAACCTTAGAGACGACAAAAGCTGAAGGAGAGCGGCTCCCGTCTTTGTTCCTCACGGACAGCGGCATTCTGGAAGAAACCGCCAGCGCTGATACTGCCAAAAGAACGCTTCCTGCCGCGGTCTTTGGCATGGTATCACTGCTTGCCTTCGGGTTGTTCTTCTACGGATTGACAGAGGGGAACTGTGCCTGGTTTGTTTTACTGCTTGGTTTTGCAGCTTTAAGCCAAACGTTCTATTTCCACGCACAGGGCCGGATCGGGGGAATCCTTCCCCCGGCATTTTATGGACTGAGACTTCATCTGTCCAGAGCGGTATTGTTCGCTTTTCCAACCTTCTTTTTACTGCTGTCCATGAAAAAATACAGGAAGCTGTTTCTGCCCTTCGCTGTTCTTCCTGCACTGGTCTATTTTGTGGTGGCCGGATTTCAGACGGTGGTTCCTGCTTTCTCCATGATCGGTCCCCGGATGGGGGAGGTCTATTATGTTACTGCGGCGGCGCTTGTGGTATGCGCCATACTGGAATATCGGGATGAGAATCAGGTATTCCGTCTGTTTCTGCCGGGGCTTGCGTTATCCGCCGCCGGAATCGCGGCGGCGTGTCTTTTATCCTGGCTGTGTGGAGGGGGACTGCTTTCTTATATGCAGTGGCTCGCTGCAGAGGTTATCTGGCATCGGCCGGATCTTCCACTGTACTGGTGCAGTACCCTTCTGTTCCTGCTGTGCTTTTTGTTAAGCGTACTGCGCCTGCTCCGCTCTATGGCGGCGCGGGAGGCTCAGCTGCAGGCGCTGTCCGCCCGGGAAAGCATGGCGCAGGAACAGCTTACGGTGGTACAGGAGAGCGATGAGTCTCTCCGCAGAATGCGGCACGAAGCAATAAATCATTATACCATTCTGCAAAAACTGTCCCAGGCAAAAGCATGGGACAGGCTGGAAAAATATCTGGATGAACTGCTGGCTGACGCAGAGGCAGTTCCCGCCATGGCATACGTTGCACATCCGGCCATCAATGCGGTTCTAACCACCATTCTGGCCCGCGCGCAGAAGCTGGGAATTAAGGCAGAGTATGAGGTCAGCGCACCGGAGACGCTGCCGTTTCCGGATACAGAGCTTTGCACAGTCTTAATGAATCTTCTGCAGAATGCCCTGGATGCCAACGCCCTGGCTCCGGAGGGAGCAAAAAAATGGCTGCGGGTCTGTATTCATATTCGGGGAGCGCATTTATATATCGGTGTGGAAAATCCGCGGTTCGGTCCGATAAAATATGATGAGGAAACCGGCCTGTGCCACACGACAAAAGAGAATCGGACAGTTCACGGTTATGGGCTGAAAACAGTGCAGGCCGTAGCACGGAAGTATCAGAGCGAGCTGCTGCTGGAGTTTCCGGATGGGC
>CAZAMX010000394.1:0-2598 GCA_964486095.1 uncultured Acetatifactor sp.
ACGATGCCTGCACCGCCAGCCGCCTTAGTGGCAGCAGCGGGAGCTGAAATCGGCGATGCCTTGGGAGCTGCGGGAGCCTTAGCCGCCACGGGAGCGCCTGTGGACGCGCCCTCTTCCACTGTCACATCATATACGTTTCCGTTCACCGTAATGGTATAATTTTTCATTTTATTTTCCTCCAAAATTATATTTGTCTTTTAATACCTGCCTGTTTCTTATCCGAAGATATATGGGATACAGGATTCCCCGGAAATTCTTACCGCCGTCTGATAGAACGTACCACAAACCCATCCGTAGAAACGGCTCCCTCACTTGCCGCTATGGCTGCCGCAATCACGGCCACCAGCTCCAAATCGTCCGTTTCATTTTCAGACGCCTGAGCCTCGATCTGCACCGCCTCACTGCCTGTGCTTTCTCCGCCGTTCTGATCTGCTGACTTTGCCGCTTTCTTCTTTGCCGCCTTATCCTGCGCCTTGTTAATAAAACGGAAACAGGAAATGATAAAGGAAATCAGGATCAGTACGATAAATACCGTTCCCATACCGATCAGCGTGTTCAGCGCTGCTTTACCCATCAGCTGTCCCATGGATGCGGTGGGATTTAAGGCTGCCGACTCAAGACGCATGAACAAATCGTTGGAGAAAATGATCTCTGCCATTGCATCCTGCTTTTCTCCGGTAACCGGAACTTCCACAATGATCTGTTTTCCGTCAACCTTAACCTTTGCTTCTCCCGTTTCGGTAATACTGCCGATGGTCTCCAGGCCGGAAGTAAAGGACTGTACGCCGGTTGCAACCGCATTTCCATCCACCATTACTCCAAAATACTGCTCACACAAATATTCGATTTCTTCGTTGGTCTCTAAATCCTCAACAACAAAGGGATTGCCCTGGCAGAGGTAGTCAGAGAAAAGGGATACGACCACGGTTGCCGCATTTCCGGCGCTGTCTACCCTGCTCTGCTCGTAAGCTGTCAGATCTTCCCCGCTTCCACAGGCAGTCAGTCCGAAAATACAGGCGATCATACAAACATAAGCCAATAGTTTCTTTTTCATCTTACTCTAATCACCTCTCTATACTGTTCCGTGCTTTTTAGCGGGACGGTCCTCCCTCTTGGTAAAGAGCATCTCAAAGGCGCCGATCACCTGCTTTCTGGTTTCGGGAGCTTCCACGATTCTGTCCACATAGCCTCTTCTGGCCGCACTTACCGCTGAAAGCTGCAAAGCCTCATATGCAGCTGCCTTCTCGTTGATCACATCTGCGCCCTGGCCGTCGTACATGATCTTTGCCGCCAGTCTGCCTTCCATAGTGCCGATCTCGGCATCGGGCCATGCAAAGGTTATATCCGCCCCCACAGCCTTGGAATTCATAACAATGGCTGCTGTTCCCAAAGCCTTGCCGATCACTACATTCACCTTGGGAACCGTAGCATTGGCAAAGGCATAGGTGAGCTTTGCCGCTGCTTTTGCAATGCCCTTTTCGGAACACATGGTAGCCTGATAGCCCTTTACATTGGTCAGTGTCAGAACAGGAATATCAAAAGCATCGCAGAAGCTTACAAAATCAGCCGCCTTCTCACAGCCCTGTTTGGAAAGGACCGCATCCATCTTCTCTGTCACTTTGCCTTCTGCGTCGCAAATCTCGCTGCGGTTGGCAACGGCGCCGACGGTCACTCCGTCCAGCTTTAAGAAGCCTACCACCATATCCTTTGCGTAATTTGCCTTTATCTCAAAGAAATCATTGTTATCCGCCAGAATGGAAAGCGCAATGGAAGTATCACCCACACAAGCCGCCAGATCAGCACACACACGATTCAGGTCGTCCGTACACTCCACAATATCGCTGCCTTCTTCATTATTTGAAGGCAGAAAGCCCACCAGGTCACGGATTTTAGCCAGAACGGATGCCTCATCCGCCACCACATCTACGATGCCGCTCTCTTCGGACTGGAAAACCGCAGAGGAAGAATCACACTTTGTAACCACATTGCCGTCCAGCGCATTGGGCGCATTGACAAAAAGCTTTGCGTTCTTCTCTTCCATAAAAGTAAAATCCGTCAGTGTGGGGAACAGGGCAAGTCCGCCGCCGCAGCTGCCTAAGACAGCCGTAATCTGAGGAATCACACCGGAGCATAAAGCCTGCTTCCTGTAAATCTCGCCGAAAGCATTCAGTGCATCCGTCGCTTCCTGTAATCTCAGCCCTGCCGAGTCAATGAGGCCGATGACAGGAGATCCCGTCTTCATGGCCAGATCATAAAGATTGGTGATTTTTTTCGCGTGCATTTCGCCCACCGTACCGTTCATCACGGACGCATCCTGGCTGTACACGTACACAGGCTTACCACCTATTACTCCATAGCCGGTCACACAACCGTCAGAAGGAGTTTCGCCCGGTTTCATATTGAAATCCGTGGCCCTTGCTGTTACAAGTCCGCCGATCTCAACGAAACTGTTGTCATCGAGCAAAGCTGCTATTCTTTGACTCGCTTTTGATGTACTACTCATGCTTTCAGCCCTCCGTTTATATAAATAAATGCAGAACATTCTCCATCGGGAAACAAATTTCCCCCGATTATCCATCAGTATACCACAAAAAATGC
>CAZAMX010000395.1:0-2589 GCA_964486095.1 uncultured Acetatifactor sp.
AATCGCGGAAAAGCCTTCCGAATCCGATTCCAATAAACCATGTGTCATATTTTTCATGTAATACATTTGTTTATACGGTGCATTTACTTCTTCAAAATATTCCTGCGCTAATTTATAGTTTGTTTGATAATCCTGATCTCCATTGATATTGTAAAAGGGCACCTGATAATTAACCCGATCCTTCAAAGAGAACGAAGCAAATTCATCGGAAGCAAAGAAATCCAGATATACACTCATATCTCTTTTAAAATAATTGATCCAATCAATGATAGAATAGTTGGGATTAAATATGATTGTAGTAATCAAATTGTAATCTGATCCGTTTACCATCATGTCATAGCCATATTTTTGCATAATTGCATTTCTTGCAGTAATGTGATCCATAGTAACGTGATCAGGCGTTAATTGATTTATTAATTCATAAGTCTCTTCGTCACCCTCTGCCCAAATAATTGCTTCCTGTTTAAAGGCCTGTTCATTGTCCAGATAATCAACAAGCTGCCCGGTTCCGATAAAGCAGTCATAATATTCCGGATATTCAAGCACCAGATTCGCTCCGTAAATAGACCCCCAGGAATGTCCGAGAATTGTAATTTTATCTTTCATAAGGTAGTCCAGCAGAAACTCTGTTACTTCTCTTCCGTCTGTCAAAAATAAATCTCGTGTCAACACAATGTCATTCTGTGCGGCATCGTAGCTTTTTCCGCAATTACGCTGGTCCCAAGTTACCACAGTATATACATCTGCCCACTTTCTTGTGAACGCATAGTCAATGTCACTTGTTGCCGAGCCTGGACCGCCATGCAGATACAGCAGCACGGGATTGTTTATATCCTCACCGTAAATATTAATCCACTGCTTTGTTCCATTGACATCAATATACATTGATTCATTGATGCCGCCTTCAGGAGTCTTGCTGTAAATTGCCTTCCCGATTGCCCTGACCAAAAAGAATCCCGTCAATAAGACAGCAAATAAGATGAGAACAGCAAACACTATATTTTTAATATTTTTCAATGTTTTACCTTTTTTCTTCATCGTACTTTCTCCGTAATTTCAAAGCATTTTACTTCAATTGCTACACAGTGGCGCTTTGTTATTTTATATAACTGTTCAGCCTTCCGGCAACCTGACTTACTGCAAGGGTGGATTGTTATTATTTTATCACGTTGCGTGCAGATAGTCTATCGTCAATTAGTTCACGCAGTCGGTATAAATTGTGTTATAATGTGTTATGTGATTGCACAATTTTAAGTTTGATAAGCAGGGAGTCAGAGCATATTTGCAGCTTATACCTGGGAGGATTCACATGGACGGATTTTTGTACGAGACACATATGCACACCTCGGAGGCCAGCGCCTGCGCGGTGAACACCGGGGCGGAGATGGCCAGGGCCTACAAAGCAGCGGGGTATACGGGTATTATTATCACGGATCACTTTTTCTATGGCAATACGGCGGTGGACAGAAAGTTGCCCTGGAGACAGTGGGTGGAGCGGTTCTGCCTGGGCTACGAGCATGCCAGGGAGGAAGGGGAGAGGATCGGTCTGCAGGTCTTTTTTGGCTGGGAATCAGGATACCAGGGGACAGAGTTTCTGGTGTACGGTCCGGATAAGAACTGGCTTCTGGAGCATCCCGAGATCAGGGATGCCACGGTGGAAGAGCAGATGAAGCTGGTGCATGAGGGCGGTGGCATTATCAGTCAGGCCCATCCCTATCGGGAGGCCAGCTATATCCGGGAGATTCGTACTTTCCCGGACTGCGTGGACGCGGTGGAGGGCATCAATGCCAGCCATTCCAGCCGGGAAAAGAAGGAGCGGCATCCGGAATATAATGAACGGGCGCTTCAGTTTGCGGGGGAACATGGACTGCCCCTGACTGCCGGTTCTGACCAGCACAGTACGCTGATGCTTTGGGGCGGCATGATCTTTCCCAGGAGACTGGAGGATATTTATGATTTTGGGCGGGCCGTTTTGCACAGAGAGGCAGTACGCCTTCTGGACGGCATGGAATGAAACGCTGGTGCGGCTTTCAACTGCTTTTTTGCCCAATGATATACTTCTTTGTAGTGTCCTGATAAATTTTGGTGATTTGCTGAAGCACGTCCGTGTGAGAAAAGGTTTTATGGTAGATGATATTGGTTTCGCGGATCATGCTTAAGTTTTCGATGGGGAGAGCAGTAATTTTTCCCTTCCGCAGCTCGTCCATGCAGGCGCTTTTGGGCAGAATGGATACGCCCAGCTCCTTGCGGATCAAATCCTTGATGGTGGCAATATTGTCCACCTCCATTGTGACGTCAAAGGCGCCAATGCTTTCGTCAATGCCCTCCAGGGTGGACTCAAAAAGGCTTCGGGTGGCGGAAGAGGACGAGCGGAGGATCAGCCGCTCTTTTTTCAGCTCGGCCAGGGTGACCAGGGAATGCCGGGCAAGAGGGTTATTGTTGGACATGACACAGACCAGATAATCCGTGTCCAGCATCAGGGCATTAAAGTTTAAGTTAGTATTTTTACCGTCTACAATGGCAATATCTATTTCAAAATTCTCCAGCATGGTATAAAGTTTTTTTATGGTATCAGTGATAACTGTAATA
>CAZAMX010000396.1:0-2588 GCA_964486095.1 uncultured Acetatifactor sp.
CAATCGCTATCATAATGGCTAGTGCAGTAATCATAAGCTGATTTTTTTTGATTAGGTTTTTCACGTCTTTTCCTTTCTCTGTGTTTTACTAATTTATTGTATGAGCCCGGAAACGGATATATGATTTATGTTACCTGGTTTTTGTCTCCATTTTTACAACCTTAATCTTATGGGCCTCCACAGAAAAAAGCGCCTGTACAATTTCCGTCACGGTACGATTTACCGTTCCGCTTCCGGCGCCCTCCGCAACCACCAGCACCCCCTCGATCTCCGGTACATAAGTCTTCACCACATATGGCGTACTGCTGCCGCCCTCGGTACTGTACACCACGCTTTCTCCCACCTGGCTGGTGTTCACCGTACGGCATCCCCCCTGGGCGTCCGTCTCGGTGGTCATGGAGCGGCTCACCGGCATCTCCTTTTCCACCACCAGCTCACCGGAGGATTTCAGCGTAATCATCACCCGCACTTTCCCCACCTCCGCCATCTCCTCCAAAACCTCTGTAAGCCTTCTTTCCATATCTGCCACATAGCTTAAGCCCGCTTCTTCCTCCGCAGTGTTAAAAGTATTCTCCCCCTCCCGCTCCGTCCCTGATAACTTTAAGTTCGCTTCCTTTCCTTCCGCCGTATCTTCCGCCTTTCTGCCGGTCTCCCCCGAAGGCAGGGCAATAATAAACAGCAGAATCCCCGCCAGCACCAATACCAGCAGATTTTCCCTGCTAAACAGCTTCTTTATCCTTTCATCCTCCAGCCACTTCTTCCATTTCATATCATCCCACCTTCCTTACAGCCGCTCGGCCTCATATATCTTCTATTGTATCTCGATCGGACCTACAGTCACGGTAACTTCCGGTACCTCTTCTATTTCGTCCCGCAATTCCCCTGTTTCATTCCTCTCTAACCCTGTTCCATATGCCCCGTCCTTTCCTCCGTCTCCTGCTTCCTCCGCCCGGCGCTCCTGCTCTTCCACTCTCTTCCGGACCTCTTCCAGGGTCATCTGCTCCAGCAGCTTATCGGTATCTGCGGCCTCCCTGGCCGCGGAATCCATCTCCTGCTCCAGCTGAGCCCGAAGCAGCTCCAGCCGCTTCAGCGTCTGCTCCATGCCGCCTCCCAGCAGAAAGCTGCCCACCGGCAGAAACAGCTGAATCAGTATCATGGCGCTGACTAAGAGCTTTAGATATTTCTCATAGGTCTCCCTGGGCCTGAAATGGATGATAGCCTGGGCACAGATCATAAAAATGCCGATCCTGCAGATCGTCTGAAATAAAATACTCTGCATTTTCTTCCTCCTTTTACGGCCTGCCCGACGCCGTGACCACCGCCATGGAGATCAAAAACAGCAGGATTGCGGTTCCCGTGGTCTTAAGCAGCAGCAATCCCGCGTCCCCCGCCCGGTTGACACAGGCGGTAATCCGCTTATCTCCCACCACTCCCATCAACGCGGCGGAGCACTTCAGTACTCCCGCAATCAAAGCTATTTTGATCAGGGGCGCGGCACAGAGTACCAGAATCAAAAGCAAAAGAACCACGCCAATACTGTTTTTGATTACCAGGGCGGAGCCCAGGACCAGCTCCACCGCCCCGTCCGCCGCATCTCCGATTCCGGGAATTGCAGACACAAATCTCTGCAGCGCCGATTTTTTCACCGAATCCACCACCGGAGTAATCAGTGCCTGAAAGATACTGATGCCGGTCACCACTCCTACCGCTGCCTTTAAAATCCAGCCTACAGCCTTTTCCAGCAGCTCGATCAGCATGGTCAGCTTCTCTTCCACCCAGATGCCGTTCACCATGGAAAGCATCACAAAGCTGTAGATGATTGGAAGTGCGCCTTTGGAGAGAACATATTCTATTCCGTATATGACCAGCAGCATGATTTCACAAACCACTCCGGCCGTGGCCGCTCCCGTGGAGACCCCCAGGGAAATCAAATATGCGGGCATCAGCAGCCGGATAAAAAGAATAATGTCCTCCAGAGCCTGCAGTGCCGTGGCGGCAGCCTGAGAAAAACATTTCAGCAATATTGCCGTAAACAAAAGATACATAAAATAAAAGCTCATATCCGCCACCTGGTGCATGTCGAATATCTCCACAAAATGCGTAATCAGGGAAGAAACGATCCCCATCACCAGCAGCCAGATAAACACATTTTTCATACCGGACAGCTGATCCGTGATCCCTGCCGCCCCGCCTGCAAAAAGGTTTGACAGCGCTCCCAGTATATCCCCGGACATGACCTGCTCCAGCAGCCGCTCAGCCGATATGCCCGTTCGGGGAAAAAGCTGCTGAATTCCGTCCGAAAGCCTGTCCAGACCATAATCCTGCCAGACTGCGCCTAAATCCATATCCACCTCCCATTCCGCCGTGAAAGACAGACTTATTTTTTTCTCTTACAGAAAGCTTTGAATCTGCTCGATCACCGCAAACAAAACGGGCAGGCCTGCAAACATGACAGACAGCTTTCCCAGCACCTCGATCTGTCCTGCCACCGCCTGATAACCGGCGTCCTTGCAGATGTCCGCGCTGAATTCACAGATATAGGTAATCCCGATCACCTTCAGCAAAACGGTAAGATAGCTTCCGGCACT
>CAZAMX010000397.1:0-2587 GCA_964486095.1 uncultured Acetatifactor sp.
ATGTTGGTATAAATCTGATGAGAATACAGCAGGGGGAAGAGTAATAGTTATTGATGCGTCTGAACAATCACAAAAATTATGGACAGCGTGGGGATATCAATATACATTCGAGTATGTTAAAGAAAATCAAGAAGAGTTTAAAGACAACCTGAATAACACGATATATAACATGTATAAAGAGAAATATGATGTAATAAATAATGGAGATGGAACATACAGTGCGTTATTAGGTTTTTCAGAAGATAATAAACTAAAAAAAATAAGATTCTTTACATTTAAACTGGTTGGAGATTCTTTGAAAATAATTTCGTATCCGAGTTGCGAAAGTGACATTGGTATATATAAAAAAGTCAAATGATTCTATTGTGTATAAATAATTAATAAAGAAGGATTATCTGCTAAAGATAGTCCTTTTTGATGCCCATTTATAGAATTACTGATAAGTCGAATTTGAACTCTTGAATGGCGTTTTTTATGAAGAGGGTATATGATTTCCATGTGTAATGAAACAGGCAAATGGTTACGAAATTCTTAATTGTTTTAATACTGTTTTTTTGCGAAAGTCATGCTATAATAGATATGCTTAAAAGGGATAGTATTACGAACGGAGAAGGTCTGATGAGTAAGGAACAGAGAAAGAAAGCAAATACAGAAGAGCCATCAGGGATTAAGAGGGAAGCAAAGCAGAAAAAGTCGGAACGCTCAGGGGAAGCTAAAGGGGAAAGGGAAGCAGTACGAGAAGCGGAGCAGGAGGCCGTGAAAGAAGAAGTAAAGAATACGGAACAAAAGGGGCGGCGCTCCGGCGGCAGGGCAAAGTGGGTGGTTTTAGGAGCCGCTTTGGTTTTGGTATTATTGCTTTCCGCAGGCTATGCAGGGATGGCAATGTATTATAAAACCCATTTTCTGCCGGGCAGCAGCATAAACGGGATCGAGTGCAGTAATATGACGGCGGAAGAGATTGCCGGATTAGTGGACGGGCAGATCAATACATATTGTCTGCAGGTCTGGGGACGGCATCATGCTACGGGGGAATCGGATACACTGGTTGGCGAGGTACTGCCGGAGGATATTTCCCTTTCCTATGCAGATTCGCTGGGAGGCGTTAGGAGTATGCTGGCTGAACAGGATGAGTGGAGCTGGCTTATGGCGTATATGGGCAGGATCAGCAACGGGTATTCCCTGGTGCAGGGGGTTCGTTTTGATGAGGACAAGCTGAAGGCTGTTGTGAACGGCTGGACAGTTTGTCAGAAGGAAAATATGCAAAAACCCCAGGATGCTTATATAAGCGATTACAGTGACGAGACCGGGGGGTACCAGGTGATTCCGGAAACCATGAGCACGACTTTGGATATGGAAAAGGTCATAAGCTGTATTTCCGGTGCGATTTATGGAAACCAGTCTGCCATTGATCTGGAGCAGGAACAATGTTATCTGGAGGCTGAGGTAACCCGGGAGGATCCTGGCCTGACGGATTTTGTGAAAAAGGCGAATACCTGGCTGGGGACAAAGATCACTTATGACTGGAACGGCAATGAGGTAATACTGGACACGAAGACTCTAAAGGACTGGATCACTATGGAGCAGGACGGTCCGGTGCTGGACGAGGAAGCGGTCAGGTCTTTTGTGAAGGAGCAGGCCAAAAAGTATAATACCCTGGGGAAAAAGAAAAAGTTTATGACTGCTCTCGGCATAGAGCTGACTTTGGACAGCCCCAATTACGGCTGGAAAACGGATACGGATACGGAGACGGAGGAACTGATCAAGCTGATCCGCCAGGGGGCTGTAACGGAACGGGAGCCGGCTTACAGTGTGACAGCGAAACAAAAGGGCAATAAGGACATTGGCGGCGACTATGTGGAGGCGGATCTGACGCATCAGCATCTTTACGTTTATCAGGACGGGCAGATCGCATTTGAGACAGATTTTGTATCCGGCAGGACAAATATTGTGCCCAGCCGTGCGACACCGCCGGGGATATTCGGATTGACCTATAAGACAAGAAATGCCACACTGCGGGGGGCGGATTATGAATCCTTTGTGAATTACTGGATGCCCTTTTATGGAAACTACGGAATGCACGACGCAACCTGGCGGCGGGATTTCGGAGGAACAATTTTTCAGGATCATGGTTCTCACGGATGTATTAACCTGCCTTTGGATGCTGCTGCGGTTATTTACGACTATGTATCAACCGGATTTCCTGTCATATGTTATTATTATGAAGTGGATCCCTTAGGACCGCCTGCGGAATCCCAAATGCCGTCGGAGGAAGAGCTTTTGATGCAGGAAGAGCCCACCATAGGCCAGGGAGCAGAAGCCGGCCAGGGTGCCGGGGAAGCCACGGGCCAGGGAGCAGAAGCCGGCCAGGGTGCCGGGGAAGCCACGGGCCAGGGAGCAGAAGCCGGTCAGGGTGCCGGGGAAGCCACGGGCCAGGGAGCAGAAGCCGGTCAGGGTGCCGGGGAAGCCACGGGCCAGGGAGCAGAAGCCGGTCAGGGTGCCGGGGAAGCCACGGGCCAGGGAGCAGAAGCCGGTCAGGGTGCCGGGGAAGCCACGGGCCAGGGAGCAGAAGCCGGTCAGGGTGCCGGGG
>CAZAMX010000398.1:0-2580 GCA_964486095.1 uncultured Acetatifactor sp.
ATATAACAGATATATTCGTAACGCGTTTCAGGAGTACCCCCTTTGGATTCGGAATGTGTACTATCCTCCGGGCGACATCGGAAGACAGTGGACCTTCTGGCAGTATTGTGACACAGGAGCTTTGGGAGGAACTGCGGGAGAGGAAAAATTTGTGGATCTGAATGTATTCCGGGAAAGCAGCGAGGATTTGCTAAAAATGCTTGTACCCTGAGAAAGCAGGCGGCGAATGAAAGGGGCAGGATGCTGCCTTAAACAGCACAGAGGAAAAGCAGAGCGCTGCTCCGGAAAGGGGACAAGGGATCATGCAGAATAATTTGACAGAAGGTAATATGCTGAAAAACCTGATCCGGTTTTCCCTGCCCTTTCTGGTGTCCAGTTTTTTGCAGACATTTTACGGACTGGCAGACTTGTTTTTTGTGGGACAGTGGTGCGGAGCCGACACCATTACGGCAGTGTCCGTGGGGAGCCAGGTTACGCATATGCTGACTGTGGTCATTGCAGGGCTTTCCATGGGAAGCACGGTGGCGATCGGGCACTCCATCGGTGCGGGGAAAAAAGAAAGAGCGGCAAGGGTCATCGGAAATACGGTGACTCTTTTTGCCGTTTTTGCTCTGGCACTCACCTTAATTCTGATTCTGTGTCTGGATGGTGTGGTGGCGGCAGTGGCTACTCCCCCGGAGGCAGTGGGACAGGCGAAGGAATATCTGCTGGTCTGCTTTATCGGCATCCCGTTTATCACGGCCTATAATGTGATCAGCAGCATTTTCCGGGGATTGGGGGATTCCCGAACACCCATGTATTTTGTGGCGGCTGCAGGCGTCATGAATATTGTGCTGGATTACATACTGATCGGCCCTCTTGCCATGGGCGCAAGGGGCGCCGCCATTGCCACGGTGGCGGCTCAAGGGTGCAGTGTTTTGCTGGCATTTATCGCCATACTGCGCAAAAGAGCGGAGATCGGGCTGAAGGTCCGGGATCTTAAGCCGGGGCGCGAAGTGTTGTCCGGCGTCCTTCGGGTGGGAGTTCCCCTTGCGGTTCAGGACGGATTTATCCAGGTATCTTTTTTAGTGATCACGGCCATTGCCAACAGCAGGGGTGTGGACGTGGCTGCGGCGGTGGGGATTGTGGAAAAGCTGATCAGCTTCTTTTTCCTGGTGCCATCGGCCATGCTTTCCTCCGTTTCCGCTATTGCTTCTCAAAATGCGGGAGCAGGAAAGCATGAGCAGGCGGAAAAGGTGATGTGGTATGGTATCCGGATCAGTGTGTGTTTTGGTCTGGCGGTGGCGATTGTCTGTCAGTTTGGTGCAGAGGCGCTGATAAAGCTGTTTGCGGGGGAAGAATTAGAGGTGGTGCGGCTGGGGGCCCAATATTTGAGGTCCTATGCCTTCGACTGCGGAGTGGCAGGAATTCATTTTTGCTTCAGCGGTTACTTTTGTGCGTATGGCAGATCAATTCTGTCTTTCGCGCACAATGCCGCCTCAGTGCTTCTGGTACGGATTCCCGGAGCATATCTGGCGTCCCAATATTTTCCGGAATCGCTGTATCCTATGGGCTGGGCGGCTCCCGCAGGTTCGCTGCTGTCGGTGGTGATCTGCGTGGGGTTTTATATGTGGGGCAGGCGCAGGGGAAGAATTTGAACGGCTTGAATTGATAGAAGCAGAAAAATGTAAAACAGACCTCCTTCCCGTTTATTGTGCGGGCAGGGATGGTCTGTTTTTCATGTTTTGTCAAGAGTTAAAGACTTGTTAAGAATTTCTATGCTATGATCGGAGCATGGACAAAATAAAACGAGGGAAAAGAGGAATAAGCTATGTTCTGGAGGATATTGAAAAAAGACCTGAAACGCAAAAAGACCATGAACATTATTTTGCTGCTGTTTGTCATTTTATGCTCGATGTTTGCAGCGGCGGCAGTGAACAACATCATAGCTGTGACTGGCGGTATCGAGCATTATTTCGAGGCGGCGGATGTCCCCGACGTCACCGTGCTGACCCTGGGAGAAAACGACGCGGGAGAAAGGCTCGCCGAGCTTGCCTGCGTCAGGGAGATAAAGACCGAGCATTGGCTGAGCTGCAGTTCAAAGAGTTTCAGGCATAACGGAAAGAAACTCGATAATTTCACGAATGCCGCCTGCTTGATTTCCGATGGTGAAATGGCGATTAACTATTTCGATGAGAACAATAACATCATCGGAAACGTGGACAGGGGCTGTTTTTATGCCAGCGCTCCTTTTTTACAGGACGTTGCCATAAAAGAGGGCGACGAGGTGGAGCTTACTGTGGGTGACCGTCATCTTACGCTTCAGTTTATGGGGCGGTTCAAGGGTGCGCTGTTCCGTTCGGGAAAAGCTGATTCCCCGCATCTTATCATAAACTCTGCTGACTATGACTATCTTGACAAGGACGAAGCCACTCATATCCTGAATTACAAGCAGTTTTATATCAATACATCCGATGTTGATGAAATAAAGGAACTTGCAAAGAACTATGACCGTATATTTGTCAGCACACGGGAAGAAAACAAGGGTATTTATCTCTATGATATGCTTTTGGCTTATGCCTTAATGATAATCAGCGTTGT
>CAZAMX010000399.1:0-2577 GCA_964486095.1 uncultured Acetatifactor sp.
TCTGCTTCTGTCTTTTATCATTGCCATTATCATGGTAAATTTGAGCGTTACCTGGGATCCGATTGCTTCCCAGGTGGTTGAGGGGGGCGGCGCTCAGGCCGCAGGACTGCAGGCCGGGGACCGGATTATTTCCATAAACGGAGAAAAGATCTGCCTTTATCAGGAAATTTCCATGTATATGCAGCTGTCTTACCGGGGCGGAGACCTGGAGGTGGTCTATGAGCGGAACGGCGAACGATATACGACCACGTTGACGCCGCAGTATGATGAGGAATACGGGTATTACCTGCTGGGGATCAGCAATGCAGACATCAAAGAGCCCCGGGGGATAGAATCTTTTAAATATGCCTGGTATGAGATGCGGTATTCGGTGAAGATGACTTATACCAGCCTGGGAATGTTGTTTACGGGGCGGGTTTCCAGAAAGGATGTGGCCGGCCCCGTGGGGATCGCCGTGAATGTGGTGGGGGCTACCTATGAAGCTTCCAAGGAGTACGGCTGGCAGAGCGTTCTTTTGAATATGCTGAATATTACGCTGATGCTTTCCGTGAATCTGGGGATTTTAAATTTGCTTCCCGTTCCCGCGCTGGACGGCGGAAGACTTGTATTTTTGCTGTTGGAGGTGATCCGGGGCAAGCCGGTGCCGCCGGAGAAGGAAGGCATTGTTCATTTTATCGGTTTGGTATTTTTTATGATTTTAATGGTATTTATTTTCTTTAATGATCTTGTAAACATCTTTGTCAAGTAGTCTGAAAGAGGATTTCCATGGAATATGTAACAACCTGTTACCGGCGGCAGGGAGAGAGCGGATGCTCACTCCTGCTGCTGCAGTATCTGTGCCGGCAGACGCCGGTCTGTTTTGCCTGCATTTGTACCGTGGAGGGAGCAGGCAATGTGAGAATGTGCGGGAATATGGCGGAAAAGCTTAAGAGTTGGTGCCACAGTGTCCCCTGGCACAGGGCGGCAAAGCACCCTTGCCGGTGGCTGGTAAAGCTGGAAAAGGAATTGTCCGATTTGACGGTAGACAGGACGGCAGTGAGAGGGGAGATGGCGGCAGCAGGCCAAGCGGCAATGGACGGTCAAATGGCAGCGGACAGCCAAACGGCGGCGGGGGGCGGGATCAAGCTGACGCTGTTCTTGTGTATCGGCCGGGAGATATTGGTACTGGGAGGCGGTCAGAATCTCATGCTGGTAAATACCTCCTTTGGGACGGGCAGGGTTACACCGCTGCGGGGTTCGTTCCGGGGTGGCATTGAACCGGGGGCAGGGCTGCTGCTGGCCACAGACGGCTTTCTGAAAAGCGTGGGGGAGCAAAACTTAAGAGAAGCGCTGCGTCTGCCGGAAATCAGGACCAAGGAGCAGGCTGACAGGCGGCTGAGAGAGCTTTTGGATTGCCGGAGTTTTTCATTTTCACGGGAATCCGGAGGGGCTGAAAATGAGACGGAGAATAATGTTTTGAGGGAAAGGACGGAAGAAAAGGAAGAGCCGATAGCGGCGGTTCTGTTGATCGGCAGAGAGGGGAAAGCGGGTGTATACAGACAGTAAGAGAAGATACAAAACAATAAGACTTTTAGGAAAGGGAGCCTTTGCGGAAGTATATCTGGTGGAGAACGACAGAAGGCAGGCGTATGCCTGCAAGGTGTGTACTCACGAGGAAATACTGAACAGAGAAGCCGGGTTTCAAAAGGAGGCGGGGCATCCGCTTTTTCCTCAATTTTATGACTTCTGGCGGGAAGCATGGGGAGCCTGCCTTTTGATGGAATATGTGCCGGGAGAAAGCCTGGAGAATATGATCCGGCATAAGGGAAGGCTTTCGGATGTTCAGGCGGCCAGGATCGGCTGCAGGCTTGCGGAAGGCCTTTCCTGGATTCATGAAAAGGAGGCACCGCTGCTGTTTCGGGATATAAAGCCGGCAAATGTGATGCTGACACCGGCAGGGGAGGTAAAGCTGCTGGATTTCGGCTGTGCCTGCAGGCCCGGGAAATGCGCCGACAGGGCGGGAAGCATTGGCTTTGCAGCACCGGAGCAGTTTGTGCCGGGGGCGGTGCAGACGCCGGCGGCGGATGTGTATGGTCTGGGGAGAACCCTGCAGGAAATCACGGCGGGCGGCTGCAGGGGACTGCTGAAAAAAGTAACGGAAAGGTGTACGGCGGACAATCCGCAAGAGCGCCTGTGGGATATGAGGGAGGTGCGGGAGCTGCTCATGTTTTGCACGGGCAAGCGGGGAGCCGGAATAAATCCAGGACAGCGGGCGGTTTTAGGAGGGAAAGTGCGAATCATCAGGGAGATCTGTGAGTACTGAGTTGTTACCCGGTTTGACAAAATTTTGACGAAAAAGACTTGAGTTTTTCAGGGCA
Organism: uncultured Acetatifactor sp.; assembly: GCA_964486095.1. Classification (GTDB taxonomy): domain Bacteria; phylum Bacillota; class Clostridia; order Lachnospirales; family Lachnospiraceae; genus Acetatifactor. The sequence goes on from CAZAMX010000399.1 coordinate 2,358, forward strand.
TCCTAGTATACTAAATGTAAGTAGGAAATTGCGAAGGCGATTGTGCAAAATCTTCCTGCAAATTGTGCATTTCGCAAGGACCGAAGAGGATGAATAGAAAAGGAGAGGTGAATTATGCGTTTTTTTATTGACACTGCTAAGGTGGAGGACATTAAAAAAGAAAATGACATGGTCGTGATCTGCGGTGTTACAACCAACAATTCACTGATCGCAAAGGAAG
>CAZAMX010000400.1:0-2571 GCA_964486095.1 uncultured Acetatifactor sp.
CCGCTGGCTAATGGAAGGGCTGACAATCACACCGAAAAAATCCGTCAGACCGGTAGAACCACCGGAATATATGGGATGATTTTGTACAAAACGGAGAAATTTTCAGACAGTCCTGGCACTTTTAGGGTTTGCACATGCCTGCAGTACAGCGCCGGTCCTACAGGCCTGAAAGATGGTTTCCGCGTATGGCACACAGACCCGTCCCCTAAAAAACATCATAAAAGAACCGTCCTGCAAAAGCCTTCCCAGCGCCGCGTCACAGCATGGGCATTATGACGAACGCCGGAAACATCCCTGTTCGCAAATCCTGCGGGATTCTGGTATAATAGAATCACTTGGATATCGGGGGGGGGACGGCAGGATGGCTTTAAAGTATACAGAAGAAAAACTGAACAGCTTTGACAAGGAAACCCTCATCCAGCTGTTTCTGTCACAGCAGGAGCAGTTAGAAAATATCGACCATAATCTCCAGCTGGTATTGGAGCAGCTGGCAGACTTAAAAAGACACCGCTTCGGCAGGTCATCGGAGAGACATGAGTCAGATGAACAGATTTCTTTCATGGAAGTGGATGGAAAGATTGTATTCTTCAACGAATCGGAAGCTGTTGCGGCAGAAGATGACGGAGCCGAATCGGAAACTGTCACCCGCCGGAAACCGAAAAAGAAACAGGGAAAACGGGAAGAGGATCTGGGCAGCCTGCCTGTAGTTGTGATTGAACACTCCATGACAGAAGAGGAACTGGCGACGCTGTTTGGGGAAGGGGGCTTTAAGCAACTCCCTGATGAAGTGTACCGCAGATATGGTTTTACCCCGGCAAAAGTCGAAGTGGAGGAACACCATGTAAAAGTCTATGCCGGGAAAAAGACGGATGAGATCATAAAAGCGCCGCATCCGAAGTGCCTGTTAAGGGGAAGCCTTGTGTCTCCTTCGCTGGAAGCGGCCGTGATGAATGCCAAATATGTCAATGCGGTACCCCTCTACCGGCAGGAACAGGAGTTTGAACGTTACGGCCTGCATATTTCCAGGCAGAACATGGCGAACTGGACGATCCAGTGTGCGGACCGCTACCTTGCAGCCCTCTATGATTACCTGCATGAAAAGATGTACGGCTACCATGTGCTGCAGGCGGATGAAACGCCCGTGCTGGTAAACAAGGACGGGCGTCCTGCCGGGAGTAAGAGCTATATGTGGGTATACCGCACCGGCAGGATGTACACAGACCGGCAGATTGTCCTGTATGAATACCAGCGCACGCGCAATGCCGGCCATCCCCGGGAATTTCTGAAGGATTTCAGCGGGATATGCGTCACGGACGGATACCAGGTCTACCACACGATCGAAAACGAAAGGGAGGACTTAAAGATTGCCGGCTGCTGGTCCCATGCGAGGCGCAGGTTTGACGAAGCAGTAAAGGCGCTGCCGAAGGCAAAGCAGAAGGACAGCCGGGCATACCTTGCGCTGACCATGATCCAGGCAATATACCGGGAAGAAAAACAGCTCAAAGAGCTTTCCGCACAGGAAAGGCAGGACCGCCGCCAGTTAAGTGTCAGGCCACTGGTGGAGGCTTATTTCACATGGGTGCGTGAAAATCTTCCGAAAGTACCACAGAAAAGCAAAACCTGGGAAGGTTTCAATTATTCACTGGGCCAGGAGAAATATCTGAAAGTATTCCTGGATGACGGCGAAGTCCCAATGGATAATAATGCAGCGGAACAGTCGGTTCGTGGATTCTGTATCGGGAAAAAGAACTGGGTCATGATCGATACAGTTGCCGGTGCTAAATCCAGTGCGATCATTTACAGCATTGCAGAAACAGCAAAAGCAAACAATTTGAAACCATACGATTACTTTGAGTATCTGCTCGCTGAGATACCAAAGCATCTGGATGAAACTGACAGGGGCTTTCTGGATGATCTGCTCCCATGGTCACCAAACCTCCCTGCGAACTGCCGGAAGCCTGATAAAGAAGAAGTGAAATAAGACAGGAGCAAATCTGTTTTTATCATACAAGTTTGCTCCGGTTTTGTATAGGTACGTATTATCTACCGTATACTATCATAGTACGCATTCAGAGTCTATTATAATCTGTGCAAAATTTTCAAACTAAGCGTTTACGGGTATTCTGCCGATATATAAATTTAGATAACCGGTTTTACATGATTTGGGAAAACACAGATATGGGAGAGTGAACACAGAAATGACAGATATCTCAGTAATTGTACCAATTTATAATGTTGAACATTATCTGGAAGAATGCCTGGACAGTTTAATTGCGCAGACTTATCAAAATATGGAGTTTATCTGTATTAACGACGGCTCTACGGACAGTTCGTTTATGATTCTTTGTGAATATGCAAAGAAAGATGCCAGAATAAAAGTAATTGATAAGCAGAACGAGGGTTATGGAAAGACGATGAACAGGGGACTGGAACTTGCTGCCTCTCCCTGGATTGGTATTGTGGAAAGCGATGACTTCGTAAAAAATACAATGTTTGAGAAACTGTATGCGGAGGCAAAAGACAGTAAGGCGGATCTTGTAAAATGTAATTTTTATAAATATAAAAAGAAAG
>CAZAMX010000401.1:0-2570 GCA_964486095.1 uncultured Acetatifactor sp.
TTAGGTGCGTGATTCTCTGGATGTGGTTAGCAAGTCTAAGCGGATAGAAGAGCTGGAAATGGAAATGGAGGCGCCGGGCTTTTGGGATGATCCGGATAAATCCAACGCAAAGATGAAGGAGCTGAAGAACCTTAAGAGCACCGTTGATGAGTGCAGCGGCCTTTTTCAGCAGTATGAAGATATTTTGACGCTGATAGAAATGGGCTATGAGGAAGACGATGCCGCCATGGCGGCGGAGATCCGACAGGAGTTGGACGACTTTATTGCTAAGTTTGAGGAACTTCGGGTGGGAACTCTTCTTTCGGGAGAATATGATAAAAACAATGCTATTTTAAAGCTGAATGCGGGAGCAGGGGGAACCGAGAGCTGCGACTGGTGCAGTATGCTTTACCGCATGTATACCAGATGGGCGGAGCGGAAGGGCTTTTCGGTGGAGGTACTGGACTTCCTGGACGGGGATGAAGCCGGCATTAAATCGGTGACTTTTCAAGTGAACGGGCTCAATGCCTATGGCTATCTGAAATCCGAGAAGGGCGTACACAGATTGGTGCGTATTTCTCCTTTTAATGCCCAGGGAAAGCGGCAGACTTCTTTCGTGTCTCTGGATGTGATGCCGGACATAGAGGAAGACGTGGATGTGGAGATCGACGAAAAGGATCTGCGGATTGATACCTATCGAAGCAGCGGTGCCGGCGGGCAGCATATAAATAAAACCTCTTCCGCCATTCGAATCACCCACATTCCTACGGGAACGGTGGTACAGTGTCAGAATGAGCGCAGCCAGTTCCAGAACAGGGACAAGGCCATGCAGATGTTGCGTGCAAAGCTGTATCTGCTGAAGCAGGAAGCAAATGTGGAAAAGCTTTCGGATATTCGCGGCGAGGTTAAGGATATTGCCTGGGGTAATCAGATTCGTTCCTATGTACTGCAGCCCTATAAGCTGGTGAAGGATCTGCGGACAGAGGTGGAGACGGGGAATGCTGACGCCGTGCTGGACGGAAGCCTGGATCCCTTTATCAACGGATATTTAAAATGGATCAACACCAAGGATCCTGCGGCGGAGCAATAGGGAGTTGGGAGTTTATGCCGTTTTAGGCTTCATCAGGTCCAGATAAAACAGAGTATAAGTCATGTGCATATATGGTTCCAGCCAAAGGCTGCCGATGCCGAGGGTTAAGAGGCAGAGCAGCCGGAGGGGAATAAAACTGAGCTGCAGGAAAAACAGGCGTTTGCGGCTGCCTTTCATCAGGCGGAAGCTGTCCTTGATTATTCCGGCAGCTTTTTTGTCCGGAAAATCCAGCAGCAGAAAATTAGTAATGTTCAGCGCAAGTGCCACCGGTATATAGATACAAAGGCCTGCAGTGCCGGCAAGCAGAGTGCTCCACAGCAGCCGGGAACCGGGGGCCTGTGCATAAGCGGCCCGGAAATATTCGAAGGGCAGAATGCAGAGATAGCCGAATGCAAGGCGGATCACAGTGAGCAGCAGAGTTTTGCAGCAGGTGTCCCGCCGGAAGCCGTAAAAAATATCTATATAGCTGCCCGGCTGCCCGCAGGTCAGCTTCAGACAGAGATAGGCAATGCCCAGATTTAAGAAACCGGACAGAACCTGCCCTGCCAGGAGGCCTGTCTGAAAAAAGCGAAAGGCAGTAACGCTGTATCCGCCGCCCGAATAAAGGGAGGCGATCACAGATAGAAAATAAGCAAAGCCAAAGACAAAAATGACAAGGCAAATAACCAGCGAAAAGAGAAAGCTTCCCAAAATCAAGGTACCGTAGTTCCCGCCCAAAGTGTCCTTTGCCTTGTCCTTTAATTCGTAACGTCTGAAATATTGATTCATTTTAATGTCCTACACTGCATAATCCATATTCATACCGCTGTATTTTGCCTGATCTGCAGTCTTTAAGCCCTTCTGATATGGATTTTCTTCATTATAATACTTGATCTGGGTGTGGGTGGTGCCGCCGGACACGTAGGTCCTGCCGCATTCGGGGCAGACTGCCGTCTGGATGGAAACGGAGGCGGAAATCACCTTACCGTTGCCCTCGGCCGCCTTTTTGTAGGCATTGGAGACATGCTCCTGCTCGTGTGCCCGCACCCGCGCGGCAGCGCTTTCCGGAGAAATATGAGCGGCGCTCTTAAAGGAGACCATCTCGTCGGAACCGTCCTGATATTTCCGCTTTTTGCAGGTTTCGCATTCCTCTCCGGGATTTTTTCTTCCGGTGGAATTTTTTCCCCCCAATAAAGCCTTCTTTCCGGCAGAGGTTTCCTTTTCATCAGGCTCTTCCCCGATGGCACCGGATCTTTCTGCCGGGTCTTCCAGTCCCATGAGTTCTCTTCTTTCCTGTTCTTTTTCCTTTTCTGCGGCAGGCAGGATTATTTTCTGCCCGTCCTCCCGGGGGGCAAAGAAAGTCTTGCTTTCTCCTGCGGCATACGTGCTGCCGTTAAAAGTTCCGTAAGCTCCAATTGGAAAATTCATAAGCTACCTCCTTCACCTGTTGAAAGGGGTTTATCCGTTTTCAGGAAGTTCCCTCGTACAGATGTCTTAACTGTTCCAGAAAGGCCGGATTATC
>CAZAMX010000402.1:0-2566 GCA_964486095.1 uncultured Acetatifactor sp.
TATGTCATGGTCACGCCTAACCCGGAGGATGATGTAAATGCCTATATAGAGAATTGGGCCAGGCGTTCCGGCCTGCTGGAGCTGCAGCCGGATGCCATGAGGATCGGGTGGGATTTCCCCTTTGTCTCACTGGAATTGCAGAACAGATTTGGACTGCGCGGATATGTGGCGGCTTATGTTCTGCCGGAAGGCTTTGAAACAAGCTGTCCGGGCGTAGAGTATGCCGATCAGAAGGATGCGGATTATGCGGTAATTACAATTTATGATCCTTTTGCAGCGGCTTCAGGGCGTATTCCCAACGCTTATAAGAAAATACTGGAGCATCTGCAGGCAAACGGATTTCGGGAAAAACCGAGGGAAGAGATACTGTCCTGCTTTGAGTATGTGTACGAAAAAGAGGGCGTTACCTACATGGATGTATACATGCACGTGGACAGTGTGTCGAAAACGGACTGTTTTACGAACTTTTCGTAGCATTACCTGTTACAGACTTAAAGTCGGGAAGGAGAACGAAAATGGAACTGGTTATGCAGCCGAATCCTGCAGCCTGCGGTCAGGCATGTATTGCCATGATTACCGGCAGGGAGATAGAGGAAGTAATAAAGGATATGAAGACAAGCGGCTCTACAAGTATTGGGCAGCTGATGGAAATTTTGGATTTTTATGGAGTAGAACATGCCGAGAGGAATACCCGTATTTCAAAAAAGAATCCGGTGCCATATGAGTATTCCATTTTGACGGTGCATACAAACGCGGGTTATACCCATTGGACACTGTTATATGATAATAAATACTACGATCCGGAATTCGGGCTGATTGACGGGGAATATACCCATGGGAAGATCACGTCATTTTTAGCTATTTTAGAAAAAAGCTAAAGGCCGCAAGGGTTTTTGACCCTCGCGGCCTTGCATATCCGCCTGACTCATTGCCTGCGGGAATCAACCGATAGTGGAACCTGGGAAAATCAACCGTCAGTTCCTTTTTTAAAATCGCATTGTTAAGTAAGATGGACACAAGGAGGTAAAGAAGTGAATCAAGAGAAAATCGGAAAATTCATAGCTGTCTGTCGAAAAGAAAAAGGACTTACACAATTGCAGTTAGCAGAAAAACTTAACATCACCAATAGGGCAGTTTCAAAATGGGAAACGGGAAAAAGTTGTCCGGATGTATCGCTTATGCTGGAACTTTGTAATATTCTTGGAATTACCGTTAATGAGCTGCTGTCTGGAGAAAGGATACTTATGGAAGATTATCAGAAAAAGGCAGAAGAAAATCTTGTGGAATTACAGGATAAAAAAATGAAAGCACAGAAAATGTTTAAAAGGCTGGAGGCAGTATGGCTGGCCATTACTGTTTTATTAGTTCCTGTTCATTTTGCCATTAACTTTTTTTATCCTGATAACGAGGGTACATGGATTGGAGATATTATTTTGCTAATAGGCTTCATAATGTTTTTAATATATTTCCTGATGTACTATAAAATTGAAATTAAGCTGAAATAATAATCAGCAGTGCAAAATGTATTTGCTTTGATGCTGGCCGTCTTCGAAAAAGGCTAAAATACTGTTTAAGCCCAATAGAGCATTTTCGTCTTCTATTGCCGGCCTTTCATTGGTGTTATGGCTATATACCGCATCATGAATATTGCAGCAGTTCATATGATGCAAAAGCGTACATGCTGTACGATAAGCGGTATCTATATGGCCATCACCGCCTCCGACCAATATCACCGCGCCCCTTTTCGGTTTTGCAATCGGCTCTTCCTTTCTGAAACATCTGGCACAAAAATAGGTTTGCAGTCTGCTCCCCACATCTAATAATTTCCCGGTTAATTCCGAGAAATAAAGCGGTGAAGCAATTAAAATGTTATCACAGTCCTGTATGTATTCATATATTTCACTCATTTCATCATTGATTGCGCATCCCTTATTTTCCCAACAATATCGGCAATCAAGGCAGGGGGAAATGCTACAGCTATAGGCGTTTACTATTTTGTAGTTTCCCGTGATTTTGGCAGTTATTATGTCGATCAGGCCGGCAGTGTCTCCGTTTATTCTTGGCGATCCGTTAAATATCAAGGTTTTCATCATATGAAATGATCCCTTTCCATCTTTTTTATTCCCGTGGGCAATGAGCCAAGTGCCGTGCTTGCACGAGCATAAAGCCAGCAAGCTGACCCTCGCGGGCAGCATAGCGGAGCAGATATTGCCCGTTGAATCAGTATTGCCTGCTCTTGTGCTTATCACATTATTATACTACCGGAAGCCGAAAATACAAGTTAATTGCGGTACATAGGACTTTGCAGGCTGATTGGGGTTTGACAGATCGCCCTTAAAACGCTAAAGTGGAAGTATCAACAACAAAGGAGAGAGTCTATGTATCATACTATTGTGACATTAAAAAAGGGTGAGGGACGAGGCTTAAAAAGCGGGGGATTGTGGGTGTATGATAATGAAATAGACTCGTGTTTGGGAAGCTTTGAAATCGTGGATGTGGTGGAGGTCCGTGTTTTTGACGGATACTGCATGGGCTGCGGTTATATCAACATGAATTCCAAGATTCG
>CAZAMX010000403.1:0-2214 GCA_964486095.1 uncultured Acetatifactor sp.
CTCCCCCTCCGGAGTAATCTCGCAGATATCACCCAGCTTCGCGTCAGGGCCTGCAGACTCAATGGTCAGTCCCACCACGTTGACAACCTTGCCTTTTTTTATGTAGAAGGGCTGTTCCAGAACTCTATTATATTTTGCGAAATCCACATTCACTGTCCGCAAAAAATTATCCTCCTGCTCTATCCTCACAGCCGTAAACATTTTCCGGCATAAATGAGCCTTTTACTGCTCTTCCTCGCTTTAGCCGGACAGCACCTTCTTATGTAACTCTTCCTCCCAGACATGGGTCATGGTAATGGAATCCTCATACTCTGCCTCTTCCACATAGAGCTTGGCCATGAGACCGTTCCATTCCGCTTCCTTCCCGGAAGGCAGCTTTTTTTCAATTTCCAGCGCAAGCCGGATGCCTTTGGCAATTTTTCCGTCCTGAAGATAACACCAGCACAATTCCAAAGCCGAATCACAGCTGCCCGTATCCCGAAGATCCTGTTCCAGCTCCTTCTCGATCTCCCGGTTTACCTTGCAGAGAAGCTCCAGAAATTCATCCCCGCCGCCTGCGGAAAGTACCTTCTCGGCACACTTCTTGGCCTCCTTAAACTGTCCGCCTTCATAATACCACTCCGTCAGGCGCACATTAGCCATATAATGAGCGTCATTTTCTTTTTTCAGGCTCTCAAATATCTTTCCGGCACGCTGGCGGAAGCTGCCGTTTTCCGCCTCTCCCTGTCTCCAAAACATTTCCGCCGCATTATAGCAGACCATGGCATCCCCCGGATACCTGTCCATCAGCCCCTCAAATAGCTCTGCCGCTTCCTTGATGCGGCCCTGCTTTTCCATCAGCTCTCCCCTGCAGACCTCCATCACGGGATGGCGGATTCCCAGGTCATCTGCCTTTTCGATGTTCTGTCTGGCCTGCTCCAGATCTTCACTCTGCAGCGCCTGCCAGCATCGGTCATAATATTGCAGAAACAGATCATAGGGTCCTTCATCCTCCCCTTCAAACTGTTCAAACTCCACATCTTCCCCACGTTCGCATTTGCCCAGTATATAGCGGATAAAATCAGCCGGAAATCTCTCCCTTAAAGCTGCGGCATCGGCAGTGATTCCCAGTTTTTTGTCCAGAAGCTTCCACACATTCCCCGGCAGCCTGAAGTGATCCATCATAAACCGAAGCAGCTTAATGCGGCAGTTTTCTTCTTCCTCAAGGGACAAAAAGCAGTCATCCTCAAATAGCTCTTCCCATGCCGCTATGTCCTGTCTGCTGTGAATATTGCGATAGATCACAGCGGCTTTTTCCACCCAGATACCGGAAACAGACTCGTCTTTTTCTTCCTCTGTTTTTTCATCAGACTGCTTTGCCAGACGGCATGCCTCTTCATAGGCCGCTCTAAGCTGTTTAAACCCCTCCGGATCATCCTCAGGATTGGTCACTGCAAGCCTTTCTCTGTAAGCATTCTTAATAGCTCTTTCATCCTTCGTCGCTTCAATACCCAGTATTTGGAAAATCTCGATCCTATCCATGCTATTGTCCGTCCTTACCCTGCAAAAACTCATTCCTTCCAGATAATTGTAAAAGCCTGACTACTTATTTCAAGACAAAGGAGCAGAATATCACTCCCGCTCCCCCGACTTCCATAGGTTTAAAACGTAAACTTATCTGCAAAATATGCGTCCAGGTCCGCAATGGCAACTCTTTCCTGCTCCATGGAATCCCTGAATCGTACCGTCACGCAGCCGTCTGTCTCGGAATCAAAATCGTAAGTGACACAGAAGGGAGTTCCGATCTCGTCCTGCCTGCGGTATCTTTTACCGATATTTCCCCTGTCATCATACTCGCAATTATACTTTGCGGAAAGGCTGGTAAAGATCTTCTCCGCCCCCTCACCCAGCTTTTTGGAAAGGGGAAGCACCCCGATCTTTACCGGCGCAAGGGCAGGATGGAAGTGAAGTACGGTACGCATATCACCGCCCTCCAGCTCTTCTTCATCATAAGCCGCACACAAAAACGCCAGCACAACCCTGTCTGCCCCAAGGGAAGGCTCAATCACATATGGTATGTACTTTTCATTCTTTTCATCGTCAAAATAGCTCATATCCTCACCGGAGGTATTGGCGTGCTGGGTCAGGTCATAATCGGTCCTGTCCGCAATACCCCAAAGCTCGCCCCAGCCGAAGGGGAACAGGAACTCAATGTCAGTGGTTCCCTTGCTGTAA
>CAZAMX010000403.1:2224-2560 GCA_964486095.1 uncultured Acetatifactor sp.
TTCCGGGCTGTGATCCCGCAGACGCATCTCTTCTTCCTTCATTCCTAAAGACAGCAGCCAGTCACGGCAGAAGCCTCTCCAGTACTGAAACCACTCCATGTCTGTGCCGGGCGCGCAGAAAAACTCCAGTTCCATCTGTTCAAACTCTCTGGTACGGAAGGTAAAATTACCCGGGGTAATCTCATTCCGGAAGGATTTACCGATCTGCCCGATGCCAAAGGGCAGCTTTTTCCTGGAAGTTCTCTGTACATTTTTAAAATTCACAAAAATGCCCTGAGCCGTCTCCGGCCTCAGATATACCACATTTTTCGCATCCCCTGTAACCCCCTGAAAAGT
>CAZAMX010000404.1:0-2549 GCA_964486095.1 uncultured Acetatifactor sp.
GGTGAGGGGCCAGCGGATTGAAGCTTCCTGCCGTTTCACTGGGGCTGGGGCATAATTTCGGCTCCAACGGTGATTTTGACAATATGGAGGCAATGTGCCATACGGCTTTTGACCATGGTATTACCCATTTTGACCTGGCCAATAATTATGGTCCGGCAGCCGGTGCGGCAGAGGAAAATTTTGGCCGCATTTTAAAAAACGGTTTGGGAGCATACCGGGATGAGCTGGTTATTTCCACGAAAGCGGGATACGGTATGTGGCAGGGGCCTTACGGGGACGGAGGCAGTAAAAAGTATCTTGTGGCCAGTCTGGACCAGAGTCTAAAGCGGATGGGGCTGGAATATGTGGACATATTCTATCATCACAGACCGGATCCGGAAACGCCCCTGGAGGAAACGGCCCGGGCACTGGATGGCATTGTCAGAAGCGGTAAGGCGCTGTATGTGGGTATATCCAATTATGACAGAGAGCAGACAAAAGCCATTGCAAAATTGTTTGGGGAGATGGGAACACCGTTTATCATTAATCAGCGGCGTTATTCCATGCTGGACAGGACCATGGAGCGGGATGGCCTGAAAGACTATGCCGCTGCTCACGGCATTGGCATTATCACTTTCTGCCCCCTGGAGCAGGGGCTGCTGACGGACCGTTATCTGCACGGTATTCCGGAGGACAGCCGGGTTCGCAGGGACGGGCGGTTTCTGCGGGAAGATGCCGTCACCGAAGATAAGCTGGTGAAGATCAGGGCACTAAACGAGCTGGCGGCCGGGAGGGGTCAGTCCCTTGCTCAGATGGCTCTGGCCTGGATCCTGAGGGACGGGGATGTCACCAGTGTACTGATCGGTGCATCAAGGCCTGCTCAGATTCTGGACAATATCGGTATGCTTAAAAGTACGCCCTTTACGGCGGAAGAGCGGGAGCGGATAGACGCAATCGTGCTGAGGGGTGTTTGAGGATATGATTTCGATCTTTGGAAACGATAAACATATTGTAACGCCGGAAGAGAGAAGAGCGGAAAGCTTACGGCGGCTGAAAAAGCAGAAGATAGCGGTCAATGAGCATTTGCCGCTGCTTCCTGCCAGTGGTGAGGTAAGGGTAAAGAGCCTGGAAGAGGTAAAAAAACGGGCTTCCGGCTCCTTCCTTTGTGCCTGCCTGGCCTGCTCCATAGCACAGGGGGAAAATTACCAGGATTCTCTGGGATTTGTGCAGTCAAAGCTGCAAGAATGGGATTTATACCGGGAGGATCTGCTGCCGAAGGAACAGACCCTGATTTGGAACCGGCATACGGTAAGCGGCAGTGAAGTGGACATTACAAAGCAAAATGTCATAGATGTGGCGTGGAATTATGAATCCTGCTATGCGCTTTTATGGTCACTGGAGTTGCTGGTGGACAGGGAGTTTGGCAATGCCGCGCGCAGATGTGACGCGCAGGCCGCCATGTTTTCCAGCAATCTGATCAATGATCCTGCCACCAAATTAAGAAGCACTGACAGGATATTAGCCATGCTGGATTTGTTTTATTGCTATCATTGGGCATGTGTGGAAAAACAGATCAGGCCCGAAACGGCCATCGGGAAACTGAAGCCGGAGGTGGTCCTCGAGCGGCGGAGAGGACTGGAGTGGCTGATCAGTGAGGAAAAGGACTGGGATAAGGTTTCGCTGGATACGTAAAGGCAGGAGATAGTTATCATGATTTCGAGTGTCAGTACCGAAGAATTGAACCATCAGATTGAAGAGGCCACAAATATTGAAGATTTTTTGAATGCAAACCGGGAATATATGCTGTCCGGCAGCCTTTCCCAACATTTGACGGCTCTTTTGGCGGAAAAGAAGATCAGTAAGGCGGACGTGGTGCGCGGTTCATTGCTTGACCGCGCTTATGTCTATCAGATTTTTTCCGGAGAGAGGCGCCCGTCCCGCGATAAGCTGCTTGCGCTTTCCTTCGGCCTGAGACTTACCGCAGACGAGACGCAGAAGATGATGAAGCTGTCCGGCAACAGGGAGCTGTATGCCAGGGACGAACGTGACGCCATCATTTTGTTTGCCCTGCAGCATCACAAGACCATTATGGAGACAAACGAGCTGCTGGATGCTAATCAGATGCCTGCTTTGGGGGCGCTGCCGTGAGAAAGCGGTATGTTGCTTTTTGAGATGAATAATGATTAGGATATACCGCATGGCTTCTAAAGCAATTTGGTTTTAGGGGCCATGCGTTTTTGTGAGCTTTAATATAGGGAAAATGTCTGCTGCCAGCAGACCATGAGAGGGGCAAAATCTGGTATGCTAAATTTAATCCCCCAGGGTTGGTGAGATTCAGGAGGGTTAGATGTAAAATGGAAAGTCGCGTCACGCGAGGAAATGGAGGAAAGGATTAATATGAAAAGAAACAAAAGGGAGAAAGGCAGTGAAACCTGGAAAAGAATGACCGGCAAAGCCAAACGCCTGACGGCACTGGGGCTGACGGCAGGCCTGCTGATTGGTGTAGGCGCGCAGGCGGATGCGGGCTCTCTGATGGACATTTTTGATGATAAGTATTATGCGGATACTTA
>CAZAMX010000405.1:0-2546 GCA_964486095.1 uncultured Acetatifactor sp.
CAGTAAATATTTAACTCATGTGGTAAAGTGTGGTACAATAATAAAATCGGTATGGCGGCCCTGTAGGAAGGAGGTACCATGGGAGACAGGAAGCGCATGAAAACATTTTTGGCGGAAAACAGGCGGCGGTTGTGTATAGCGGCTCTTTTCGGCTGTCTTCCGCTGCTTTTGTGTGTCCTGTATTGTGCGGCCTGCGGGGGCGGACTTTCGGATGTGTACCTTCCTGCCTCCTGGTGGAATGACGAGCTGTTTTATTATAAACAGGTGGAAGGCATTGTGCGGGAGGGCTGGCCTCAGGGGTATTTCGGATATAATGAAAGCAGTGCCAGGGCAGGCTCCTTTGGGGTCTGGAATCCTCTTTTGTTTTTACCGTGGGTGATCTGGGGACTTTTTGACTGGAATTTGTATTCACCGATACTGTGTAATTTAGTCTGTGTCATGGCCGGGATGGCGGTATTTGCCTGGCTGGCGGCACCAAACTGCCGTCAGGCTGCGGCTGCGGCAGTGATGGTGTCCGTATTTTCCCCCTTTACCCGCTTTATTCTTTCCGGCGTCGGAGAAGCGTTTTTTTTAAGTATGACTTTGCTTTACACGGGTTTGTTTTGTGCATATCGAAGGGAGAAAAAGGCAGGATACATGCGTGGCATGCTGTGTCTGGGAATTTTTTTGACGCTCATACGGCCATATTACTTTCTGCTTATATTGCTGGCAGGATTTTGTCTTACGGTCAAGGGCGAGGGATGGAGAATAAAGTCCGTGTGCGGTACCGGGCTGGGACTGCTGGGGTATGGCCTGATGAAATATCTGTTTAGCGCTCCTTACCTGTTTAACAGTATCGGCGGCGGGTTTCTGGATACTCTGCGCCAGGAAGGCCCGGCTGCGGGAGCCCGGGCTTTTGTCACGCAGACCTGTGGGGCAGCAGCGGATTTGTTTACTTTGTTGAAGGACGCCCTCCGATACGGGCGGCAGGGAGGATGCCTGTATGGTGTATTTGGGCTTTTGGGAGTCTGTTTCCTGCTGATCCTGTGGCTGGAGAGACTGTCCGAAAACTCGGACAGCCTGGGAAAGGGGCAGAAAGAAGATACACGCCTGGCTGCGGGAATGGTGTGCGTTTTTGCACTGATGATGGCGGCCATCGTCTATATGTACAATATTCATAACGGAGACAGGCACCTGTTGACCTTTAACCTTTTCGGCATTTTGTTTCTGGGAATGTATTCGCGGGGAAAGGCAGGAGCGGTACTGAAAACGCTGTTGACAGCGGCGATGATATTTTTCTTTTTTATAAGACCGGGAACGGCTTATGACAGGATGGTGCCGTTTGAAGAAGAAAGCCTGCGGCAGGAAATCATGAAATTAGAGGAACAGCTTGCAGACAATATGGAATTGTCGGAAGGACTTTCCTGGGACAATACGGTGATCTGGCTGTCCTATGATCAGGTGGATGGTGAAAATGTTTCGGCACAGTGGCAGCAGCTCTATGCCCTGCCGGCAGGATTTGGTATTAACCATTGTTCGCAGGATTATGTGACGGATCATTTTAGCAGTATTCGTTCCAGATATATTGCCGCGATTCCCGGCGGTGAAGTGGAAAAGAAGCTGGAGGACAGCGGCGCGTTATTTGTGGCAGGAAACAACAATATTTCGGTCTGGGACAGAGGCAGGGGACAATGATACAGATATTAAAAAAGCTAAAGGTGTTATTGGATAAGAAGCAGAAGCGTACCATGGGCGGTCTGATGGTGCTGATGATTATCGGTGCGGCGCTGCAGACTGCCGGAGTGGGAATGCTGGTGCAGGTGGTGACGGTGGTCATGGACCCGGAGGCGCCAGGAAAAAGCAGTCTGGTGGGATGGGCCTATGAGAGCATGGGCTTTCAGGATTACGGCAGTTTTTCCGTAGCGGTGATGGCGGCGCTCATTGTGGTTTTTGCAGTGAAGAACCTCTTTCTGTTTATTCAGCAGAAGCTGACCTTCGCCTTTGTCTATACCAATCAGTTCCGCACCTCGGAGCGTATGATGCGCAATTACCTGCGGCGGGGCTACGAGTATTATTTGAATGCGGATACGGCAGTGGTACAGCGGAGCATCACATCGGATGTAAACAATATGTATGCACTGATCCTGTCCCTGCTGCAGCTGATGTCGGACGGTGTGGTGTCCCTTTTTATCGTGTGTTATTGTCTGTCCAAGAGCGGGGTTATGACAATTCTTCTGGCCGCAGTGATGGTGGTCTTGATGGCGGTAATCAAAAAGGTGTTAAAGCCCATAATGTATAAAGCAGGCAAGGATAATCAGGATTACTACAGCGGATTGTTCAAGTGGATTTCCCAGACGGTTCAGGGGATCAAGGAAGTGAAGGTAGCCGGGAAGGAGCAGTACTTTGTGAGGGAGTATCAAAAGTGCGGTAAAGGCTATGTGGACGCGGTGCAGAAATACAGTCTGTACAATAATATTCCCAAGCTGCTGATTGAGACGGCCTGTGTTGCTGCAATGATGGGCTACATGATTTTCCTGACACTGGCGGGCAGGTCAACCGGGGACATG
>CAZAMX010000406.1:0-2537 GCA_964486095.1 uncultured Acetatifactor sp.
CATACGCCATGTGGTCCGAATATTATTCCGAGGGAGACTGGCAGTATATCGCAGGTTCTTCCGTGAAAGCGGAAAATGCTTCCAACATGCAGTTGATGCTGAGCAGGGACTGGGCCATCAACACCAAAGAAGATCTGCTGGATATGGTTATGTTTTTGACTGCACTCTATGAGGATGAAGAGGATGTGGACCCGGAAGATATTATCACAGGCGGCTGGGATCTTTGTCGTGCCTGCCAGATTCTCGGCATGGCTTTTGTGGCAGGCATCATCAGCCGGGACGAGATGCTGGGGGTCTCCCTGATGGTATGCAGCCTGATACAGTATTATTATCCCTCTTGGGTACATCTTTACTCCAGCTATCTTAACGGTTACCGGGAATGGCGGCTGGAAGAAGATGATGAGGATGATGACGAGGACGGCGATGATGAGAATGATGATACGGACGACGACGAGTATGATGACGACGCGGACGACGATGAGTATGATGACGCGGACGACGATGACGAAGATGAGGATGATGATTACGACGAAGAGGCTTTAGCGGACGTGGAGGCTCGGGAAGAAATCTGCCGGCATCTGCTGACCATGCCCAACGGTCCCTGCTCTGTTCCCTGGGACTTGGAATTGCCGTTTGAATTTGACGAAGAAGAAGAGGAGTAAAAAATGCAGCTAGACGATTTATTTTTAAAAGCCTGTCAGAACGGACAGAAAAGCGTAGTGATTACCTTTCTAAAAAAAGGCGGAATCAATGTGGACAAAAGGGATGCCAATGGCTTTACCCCCCTTCATCATGCGTGTAAAAAGGGAGCACGCGACATTGTAAAGCTTTTAATTGAAAATAGCGCGGACGTGAATATGATGTCAAACACCAGCATCACCCCCCTTCATTTTGCTGCCTCAACCGGCAATCAGGAAATCCTGACCTGCCTGCTGGACGCAGGCGCGGACATCAATGCTACGGATAAAGAGGGAAAGAGCGTTCTGATCTACAGTGTACTGGCCAAAAAGGTGGAAGCCGCAAAGTTCCTGATCTCAAAGGGCGCGGATGCCACGATCCGGGATAATGACAACCGGACGGCATTGGATTACGCCAATGCTCTGGGGCTGCCCTATTTCATTGCGGAGGTGGCTTCGGATAATATGGGAGAAACCGATTCCTACGGAAACACCCCACTTCATCAATCCTGCTTTAACGGGCAGAGCGAGGTGGTCAAGGTAATGCTTGCCCGGGAAGACGCAGATGTAAACGCTATTAATAACGACGGAGAGACTCCGCTGTTCATTGCCGTGCTGAAGAATAATATTTATGTCTCCGAGCTTCTGCTGGATGCAGGCGCCCTGCCGGACAAGGGCACCAATGACGGATGCTGCCCCATTCACGCGGCAGCGGAAAACGGAAACGAACATATGGTTGACGTGCTGATCCGCCACGGAGCTAACATCAACTGCAGGAATCAGGATGGGGAAACCGCGCTGATCATCGGAGCGCGGGGCGGCCTGAACAATGTGGTTGCCATGCTGCTGGAAAAGGGTGCTGACGTCACCTGTACTGACGAGGCGGCCCATACGGCCCTTTATTATGCAACGGAGCGCGGCTATAATGAGATCGTGGAGCTGCTGCTTATGGCAGGAGCGGAAAATTAGCCGGGATGCAGTATTACAGTAAATGTCGATGTAAGTGCCGAAGCAGGCAGAAAGGGAATTAAAAATGTTGCTTGATTATGATAAATGTCGTGAACAGTTACCCGGAGCGCTGTCAGGGGAGCTGGACCTTCCCTTGGAAGAATTGTGGCCTTTGCTCTATTATGAAACCAACATGATCCATGGCGGAGAAAGCGCCGAGGATCAAAAGCATATAGAAAGCTGTCTTGTTCTTCTGGAGCGTCTGCTGAAAAAGGCCGATCCGGACGACGATATGGATACTGTCTTTGAAGCGCTGGATCAGGTGCTGGGCAGATATGCTCCTGCAGACAAGGTACTGGATATGCTCATGGAAAACGGATACAGCTTCTCCGAGCCCCAGTATGCCAACGGTAACCTGACAAATCTCAGAGATTTTCTTCTGGAAAAGCGTTTCAGCCCGGAGCTGGTGGACAAAATGGTCCAGCTGGAAATTGACGTGAACGAGCCTCTTGTCAAGGGCAGAACTCCGGCTTATTTACTGCTTCAGAGAAACAGGGTCACTGCCTGGGGCGCAAACAAAAACGAATATGAAGAGGCTCTTGCAAAAACCGTGGCGGATCATTTCAGTGTAGAATCTCTGGAAGCCCTTAACTCCGACGGCACTTCCGCCGCTCATACCGCTGTCCGCAAAAACCATTTTGAGGTAGTGGAGGCCATGCTGAAAAAGGGTGTGAATGTGGATCTGACAGAGGATAAACCCAGTGTTGCCGGCACTACCTTCCTGCACATTGCCTGTGAACACGGCTATCCCCAGCTGGTAAAAATGCTGATGGATGCGGGAGCAGACGACACCTTAAAAAATGAACAGGAAGAAACGGCTGCTCATATTGCAGCCTCCATTAAAATTCGCTA
>CAZAMX010000407.1:0-2530 GCA_964486095.1 uncultured Acetatifactor sp.
ATTGTATCCAAAAGATTATTATTCATACAATATTTGAAGGATCAGCTGCAAGGATTTTGAAACGATATTGCAACGCTCCTTTACTTTTTCGGCTGATTTTAATATAATGAAGATAAAGTACGGGATTTAGGAGCATTTTGCAAATACGGAGGCATAAAGGCTTGGGCATGGAGAACATCGAAGCGATTTATCCGGTGGGCAGGCTTGACAAGTCGCTGCTGGTGGTGGGCGGAAATTAAACGATGTATGAGTTTATCGGGGAATACATTTATTCGCCGCTTTATAAAATGGTGCTTGAGAAGGATGTAGACAGGCTTAAAAATGCGGTTTCCCGCTGCAATTTGCAGGACTGGACACAGCCGGAGGCCGATAAGACGAAGGCTGTGGAAGAGTGTATCCATTTTATAAATGAGCAGGGCGGGTATGATACCTATCTTGTGATACTCCGCGGACTGAAAGATTTTGACGGCTATGAGATTGAACTGCAGAATGTTTCCGAAAATATCCGGCAGATCGGGAAGATCAGCAGTCGCCTGATGATGCTGCGGGATTATCTTACGGTATCCGGCAATGCCATGTTTTCCTATCGGCCTGCTGACGGCTGGTTTAAGCTGTTCTGGATGGACTATGAGCAGGAGGTGGAGATCTGCGACATGTCATTTGAACAGTGGCGGGAGCAGACTGTTCAACAGAGGCAGGTAAGCGAAAAGGACCGGGATGCCTTTGATTCCTTCTGTGAAGCGGTGAAGAGCGGAGAACAGGAGCAGGCGTATATCTTCCGGGGAAGCATCCTGAACCGGGGAAAAAGCGAGGATACCTACCGGGTAAGGATTCAGCCGAGAATGTATGCCGGCCAGAAAAGGGTGCTGGGAGTCTGGTCCGTGATTAATAAGCGTACCGGAAAAGGGGCAGAGGATTATGCGGAGGGTAATCACCTGGATTCCATGACGAAGCTGTTAGACAGAAAGGGGATCATGGAATACGCGGAGACGAAAGTGGCAAAGGGGGCCGATGTAGCCGTGGTGATGCTGGACATTGATAACTTTAAAAATGTCAACGACACCTACGGTCATCCCTTCGGAGACGCGGTTATTACGGCTGTGGCGGACGTGATCAAGAAGGTGATCGGAAGCAGCGGCGTGGCAGGGCGCGTGGGCGGCGATGAGTTCATGGCCATTTTAAATAACAATGGGGATGAGCTTGCGCTCAGGAATTACCTGCGGGGGATCAAGATGAATGTGGGCACCCTGTTCCTGGATAAGGTGGGGAACAACAAGATAACCTGTTCCATCGGTGTATCCCGGAACAAGGTGGATTCCGAAGATTTCAAGGAGCTGTACCGGATCGCTGACAGGGCTTTGTATCTGGCGAAGGAAAAAGGCAAGAACCGCTACATTATTTATAAACCGGAGCTGCACGGAGCTTTCCGGCTGAGCGAGGGGGACCGGGATCTCACGGACATTAAGGAGGCGTTTTATTCCGAGCGGGATCTGTTTGCATTTAACCGGAGTCTTTCCGGCCTGGTGCTGCAGGGGAGCGGGGAGCTTATCGATGTTTTGGAAAAAATGGCCCATGTGCTGACTGTGTCCAGAGTGCGGGTATTCTGGGGCGAAAACAGGGAGGTCATTGGCGCTTATCCCCTAGACCTGATGGCGGATAAATATAACGAAGCCTGCTTTGAAAAAGAGGAATATGTACAGCTCTTCCGCAACGATATGCTTCAGATCGGAAACCTGAACGCGCTGGAATACACCATCCCGGAGGCATATCAGCTGTATCGGGAAAAAGGGGTGTGCAGCGTTTTACAGCATTATCTGCGGGATGCGGAAGGAGAGATAAAGGGCCTTGTGACAGTGGAGGAATGCAGCCAGATCAGAGGCTTTCCCAAGCTGGCGGTACAGATCTTCGAGAGCATGTGCAAGGTTTTAAACGCCGTTTTGCTCAAGGAGGAAGGAGATCCAAAGAAAGCCCTTGACAATTAAATTTGCCAAAGGCTATAATAGCGGAAAGAGAAAAATGCAGTGACGAAGAGAGTAGCTGTCTTACAAAGCGTCCAGCTAGCCGGTGATGGTGGGAGACCGGCGCAGTCAGGAGGCAGTGAAGATCACTTCCGAGCAGTCAGGACAAAAGGAAAGAAGACTTTTTCGAGTACCGGTAGCCCTGAACGGCATTCCCCCGTTACGGGAAGGCATATAACCCGCAGGCAGCAGGCGGACGTATGAGTGTAACAGGTGGTTTATCGCGGAGTTGAGGCTTCGTCCTATTACAGGACGGAGCCTTTGTTACTGAAACTGTAATTTCAGCCATGTAAAGGAGGATGCAATGTACAGACAGGTGGACAAAAATTTAAACTTTGTGGAAAGGGAAAAAGGGATTGAAATGTTCTGGAAGGAAAATGATATTTTCCAAAAGAGCATGGACAACCGTAAGGGCTGCCCCACATACACCTTTTACGACGGGCCGCCTACGGCCAACGGCAAGCCCCATATCGGCCATGTGGAGACCCGTGTCATCAAGGACATGATTCCCC
>CAZAMX010000408.1:0-2492 GCA_964486095.1 uncultured Acetatifactor sp.
ACGGTGCAGGTAATGTATCTATAAGAGATGTTAAGAGCCAGAATGAAGACAGGGTCAGGAAAAACGCAAACATTGTGGTTAACTCCGAGACGCTTGCCTCTATATTATCCTCCAATATGAAGGTGTTCAGCCAGTTCGGCTCCATTGTTCCTCCCAGAGACTGCACCGTCATTTACGCAATATCCGAAACAAAAACATCGGATTTAGACGAAGCCTTTTATATAGATACCGAAAATATTTCCCAGACTACATTTACCCGTTTTTTCATGCAGCCGTATTTCAGCATCGGTTATACTGAATTGGCTTATTTGAATGCGGGACTGGACCAATTTCTGCTGCTGTTTCTTTTGGGAGCGGTGCTGTTGGGAATGTTTCTGCCGATACCGGGAAAGACAAAGCCCTGGAAGGAGCGGAGCCTGTTTTTGCCCTGCCTGGAGCTGCTGGTTCTGATTGGATTTCTGGCAGTAGGATTGATGTCCGCCGTGATTCATTATGTGGTCTTTTGTGCCAGCGGTATGATGGAGGATGCCATCGGATCCTGGATGGGTATTTCGTCGGAGGCGGCCTGGGTGCTGGCCGAGATATGCAATTTGGCGGTTTTGAGCGTTGCCTTTTTCCCGGGCTGGTATTTAGGCGTATGCTTAAGAGCTGTTCCCGACAGAGGTATTCGGCGTTACATTAAGGAAAAAAGCTTGATTTACCGCTTTTTCCCTTTTATTAAGCTTAAGCTGCAGGCCGCTTATTACGGGCTGGAGCATCTTGACCTGACGAAAAACGCCCATAGGATGATTCTGCGGATTGTGCTGGTCAACGCGCTGGTCCTGTTTGTAATCAGCAGTCTCTGGTTTGGCGGGTTGATGATTACCGTGATTTATTCCATACTGTTGTACCTGATCTTAAGAAAATACATCAGCAACCTGCAGAAGAAATACAGTATTCTGCTGAAGGCCACAAATGAGATGGCGGCGGGAAACCTGAATGTCAGCATCCAGGAAGACATTGGCGTCTTTGAGCCCTTTAAACCGGAGCTGATAAAAATTCAGAACGGTTTTCGCAAGGCGGTGGATGATGAGGTCAGGAGTCAGAAGCTGAAAACAGAGTTGATCACAAACGTATCTCATGACCTGAAGACTCCTCTCACCGCCATCATAACCTATGTGAACCTGTTGAAGGAAGAAAACACCACAGAAGAACAGCGCCGGGAATATTTGCATATACTGGAGCTGAAATCCCTGCGGCTTAAGGCGCTGATTGAGGATTTGTTTGAGATCAGTAAGGCAAACTCTCAAAATATTACCTTAAACCTGACGGCAGTGGACATTATGAGTCTGGTAAAGCAGGTGGCCTTCGAAATGTCCGACAAGATAGAGGCGGCAGATCTGGAGCTGAGAATGAATCTCACGGACGAAAAGGTGCTGATTTCCCTGGACAGTCAGAAGACCTATCGGATCTATGAAAATCTGTTTGGCAATATTGCCAAATATGCCATGAAGGGTACAAGAGTTTATGTCAACGGTTTTCGCATTGATGACACGGTTGTCATAACTCTGAAGAATATTTCCGCACAGGAGCTTACAGTAGATTCTGCAGATTTGACGGAACGCTTTGTCAGGGGAGACGCTTCCCGCAATACAGAAGGCTCAGGCTTAGGGTTAGCCATTGCCAAGAGCTTTACGGAGCTTCAGGGAGGCTCGCTGAATCTGGAACTGGACGGCGATCTGTTCAAGGTCATCACCACCTGGCGGGTGACGGAGGGAAATTGTCCTTAGAAAAAATATCAACTCCAAATTATCAGCATAAAAAGTATCAATAACTTATATTTGAAGTATATCCTCTTTTGTGCTATCATACTTTTATGGCGGCGTGGTTGACGAGGCATTGGCCTTCGTCCGTCTGCGCCGCTTTCGATTTGTATTTTCGGAAAGGCATGGTGAAGCATATGGGAATGACAATGACGCAGAAGATTTTAGCCAGGGCGGCAGGGCTTGAAAAGGTGGAAGCCGGGCAGCTCATCGAGGCGAATCTGGATCTGGTCCTGGGCAATGACATCACAAGCCCTGTTGCCATTAAGGAGATGGAGAAATTTACGGTTCAGGGTGTTTTTGACAAGGATAAGATCGCCCTGGTTCCGGATCATTTTGTCCCCAACAAGGACATAAAGTCCGCAGAGCATTGTAAATGCGTACGGGAATTTGCCCGCAAAAATGAGATTACTAATTATTTTGAGGTGGGAGAGATGGGCATCGAGCATGCGCTGCTTCCCGAAAAGGGACTGACCGTGGCCGGGGATGTGATCATCGGTGCGGACTCTCATACCTGTACCTACGGCGCGCTGGGGGCTTTCTCTACCGGCGTTGGCAGTACGGACATGGCAGCTGGAATGGCTACGGGCAAAGCCTGGTTTAAGGTTCCTGCCGCCATTCGCTTTCATTTGGTGGGAAAGCCGGCAAAATATGTAAGCGGTAAGGATGTTATTTTACATATCATCGGCA
>CAZAMX010000409.1:0-2467 GCA_964486095.1 uncultured Acetatifactor sp.
ATGGTTACGAGTAGGGCTTGTTGGCTGGGGTCTGAACAGTAACATAACAGGGGGTGTTCTATATTGAGAGAGTTTTAATGGACTTTAAGCGTGGTAAAAGTAAAATGTAATTGACAAACAGGAACAAATGTTTTATCCTAAAAAGGAAAAGAACGCTTGTTCTGGACAAAGGAGATTTAAAAGGAGATTTTAAATGGAAAAAGATGAAAAGCTGAAAGCGTTGGATGCGGCAATTAGTCAGATCGAGAAGCAATACGGAAAGGGAGCGGTCATGAAGCTGGGAGACCCTTCCGCACAGATGAATGTGGAGACGATTCCCACCGGCTCCTTAAGCCTGGATATAGCTCTGGGGCTGGGTGGCATTCCCAAGGGCAGAATCGTAGAGATATACGGACCGGAATCCAGCGGTAAAACTACCGTTACTCTTCATATGATCGCGGAGGTGCAAAAACGGGGCGGTATTGCAGGCTTTATTGATGCGGAGCATGCCCTTGATCCGGTCTATGCGAAAAATATTGGTGTTGACATTGATAATCTGTATATTTCTCAGCCGGACAACGGCGAGCAGGCCCTTGAGATTACGGAAACCATGGTTCGGTCCGGTGCTGTTGACATAGTGGTGGTGGATTCTGTGGCAGCCCTGGTTCCTAAGGCGGAGATAGACGGGGATATGGGTGACAGCCATGTGGGCCTGCAGGCCCGTCTGATGTCCCAGGCTTTGCGAAAGCTGACTGCGGTCATCAGCAAATCAAACTGTACTGTAGTATTCATCAACCAGCTGCGTGAGAAGGTGGGAGTCATGTTCGGCAATCCGGAGACGACCACGGGAGGCAGGGCGCTGAAGTTTTATTCCTCCGTGCGTCTGGATGTGCGCCGCATTGAATCCCTTAAGCAGGGTGGTGAGATCATCGGTAACCGCACCCGGGTGAAGGTGGTAAAAAATAAGATTGCCCCGCCTTTTAAGGAAGCGGATTTTTATATTATGTTCTGCGAAGGTATTTCAAGAGAGGGGGATATTCTGGATCTGGCGGCAGAGCTGAATATCGTGGTAAAGTCCGGTGCATTGTATGCCTATGAGGTCAATAAGATCGGCCAGGGACGGGAGAATGCATAACAGTATTTAAAAGATAATGCGGAGATTTGTCAGGCGATCAGCCGGAAGGTGAGAGAGCATTACGGATTTGAGGGTGTAAAGGGAAAAGAGGATGAAGGCGGAGCGGCAGGCGCAGAAGCAGGCGGAGCGGAAGCGTCCAAGCCTTCCAAACGAAAGAGCGAAAAGAGTGCTGATGACGAGTAATACGGGCACCGCAAAACCGGAGCGGCAGGGACAAAGATCGGCAGAAATAAAGAAATAACGATCGGCAGAAATTCGGCAGAAATAAAGATCAGAAGGAATTGTTAGAAAGACAGGGAAGCAAGAGAGAATTATGAAGGTCACGGCCATTGAAAAATTATCCGGTTCCCGCAGCAAGATATACATAGACGGTGATTTCGCCTTTGTCTTATACAAAGGCGAAATCATGCTTTATCATGTGTGTGTGGGCGGCGAGATTACTCAAAGGGATTATGATGAGATTTGGAAAGAAGTGCTGCCAAAGCGGGCAAAGCTCAGAGCCATGAATCTGCTGACAAAACGGGAATATACGGAAAAGCAGCTGGAGAATAAGCTGGAGGCGGGATTTTATCCCCGGGAAATTATAAAAGAGGCTCTTGCCTATGTGGCGGGTTTTCATTATACGGATGATCTGCGCTACGCCTGCGATTATATTACCGACCATGAAAATGTAAGGAGCAGGAAGCGGATCGAGCAGGATCTGCTGAGAAAGGGAATTGATCGGGCCACTCTGGAGCACGCCTGGGCCAAATGGGAAGAGCAGGGGGGGAGCCAGGATGAGACCTCCATGGTTCGGGCCCTTCTGAACAAGAGGGGATATGACGCGGAAAATGCGGAAATCCGTGAGCGGCAGAAAGCCTATGCTTTTCTGATCAGAAAGGGCTTTTCCGGTGAAACGATC
Organism: uncultured Acetatifactor sp.; assembly: GCA_964486095.1. Classification (GTDB taxonomy): domain Bacteria; phylum Bacillota; class Clostridia; order Lachnospirales; family Lachnospiraceae; genus Acetatifactor. The sequence continues at coordinate 2,016 of CAZAMX010000409.1, forward strand.
AGAAAGGTTTTAAAAGCTGAAGATATTGAGGCTTGACATCAGGCATTTTTAAGTTTAAAATTTAACTGTTGTAAAGTGCTTGTTCATGTACAATGAAAATCTAATAAAGGAGGTGCTCCTGTAGATGCCGGCATACATTTGGGCTCTTATCATTGTGGCAGCCGTAGTTGTATCCGCAGTAGTGACGGCTCTGGTCGTGACAAACGTTCAGAAGAAGTCGGCTGCGTCAACCATTGGAAGTGCGCAGGATAAGGCAAGAGAGATTATTGATGAAGCTCTTAAGACGGCTGAAACAAAGAAGCGCGAATCGCTCCTTGAAGTAAAGGAAGAGTCCATTCGTACCAAGAATGAACTTGACAAGGAGATTAAGGAACGTCGTGCGGAAGCGCAGCGATATGAGCGCAGGGTTCAGCAGAAGGAAGAGAACATTGATAAGAAGGCAGACGCGATTG
>CAZAMX010000410.1:0-2451 GCA_964486095.1 uncultured Acetatifactor sp.
GTTCGACGGTGGTTTCTTCCCCGTAGGCACGGCCGTACTGGAAGTAGGGTGCAAACTGCAGAACAGGTTCGGAATGTCCCTTTTGATAAGAAACAAAGTAATCATAAATCCGATTTTTGCGGGTTTGACAAAAGACCGGATCTGCCGGCATTTCAAACCCGTTTGTATTGCAGAAATCAAGGAGCATTTCCTGCTGTGCCCTTGCTTCGACCTGGCCCCAGAGCCCTGTGACGGTATTGTACTCGGAGACAGGAGTGCTGATGGCCTCAAGCTTTGCCTGTACATCCTCATGGGAGGCGCCGCCTGATAGCAGCTGTGAAGCTTCTTCGAGGCCGATCCGGAATTTTGCAAAGGCGTTTATCTGTTCGATCTGAGGCAGCATGAGATGCAGAAGCTCCGGCAGTTCAACGGGCAGGGGCAAGGTGTTGGATGGAATCCTTTTGTCAATCATTTCCGAAAGAACCGCAAGAGCTTTTTCACTTCGCTCCAGGATTTCCTCCGCAGGGTAATCCTTACTCTTTAATAAAAAGTCTTCACTGTTCCACCAGTAAGTATTCCAGCTTTCACCGGAGCGAGCATCCTCAAGGAGCCGAAGAATGTCCGCGAAGGCTTCTGCATATTCGGTACCTACCGCCGCAAGAGCAATCTCATCCGTCAGTTCTTCCAAATCTCTGGCAGGATCTGTCAGCAGCTGTCCGGCACAATAGAGGGAAAACACGTTGACTACATGGTTGGAGTCCATTTCGCTCCAATAGTCCGGCCGATAAATATCGTCATATTGGGAGGCGGTCAGATAGACCTCCTGGAGAATGTGAGGATTAAAATTCATTTGTGCCAGTTGGTCGATCTCCATTTCACAGGTATTCCAGGCCCAGGTTCCAAGCCTGCAGCCCATGTCTCTGCAGAAGCTTCGAAAAGGGGGATAGTCCTCTTTGACATCATGATGGCCGCCCTCGTAAAGGGTAATATTCGGACCCAGCGCATCGATAAAATCCTTTTTGTTAAAGGCATCCACCCAGCAGCTTACGCCGAAATCTATATTGGGATTCACGGCCAGAAATTTTTCGGAGAGCAGTTTGGAAAAATATGCTACATCCTCGGACAGATACAGGTTTCCGGGATCGAAAAAGTGTGCGATGACCCGGTCGCAGCAGTCTGCCAGTTCCGCATAGATGGAATAGTACTTTTCAAATGTAGCAAGCACATCCGGATTTTCATAGGCGTAATTGTATCCGTCCGGGTTATAGGTGACGCTGTTATCTACCCATCCATAGCCGGTGAATTCCGCTCCCCATACCCAAAGGGTGAAATCCATTCCCAGGGAATGGGCGGCGTCTGCCAGAATACGCAGGCGCTCATGAACGAATTCATAGCCGCCTGCGCCGGCCCAGGCAGAACACATGTCGGTGGCCTGGATACCGGTAAAGCCGCAGAATTTTAACATTTTGACATAATTATAAAGCTGTTCCTCCGAAAAGGACATAATATCCGTTTTCAGGCTGGTGGAATCGTTTAAATAAGTTCCGCGGCTGTAATTCACCTGCCAGAGTGTGATAATTGCCTCACGCTTTGGTATCCATGTCTCATTGGGGGGGGTATTATAGCGGGCGGGAAGAGAAATGGGAGCATTACCGTTTAGGAGAGCTTCCCGGTCTGTTCCTGCAAATTTCCACCCCAGGTACATGTTGGCAAATTCATGAATGGCTGCTGTGAGCTCTTTTTCATTGTTTCCCCGGATCAGTATATTGGAATCCGAAAAGCCGATGCTGTAGGAAGAACCTGCGGGAGAGGCTTCAAGGTTCAGTAAAATATAAGGTGTATCAGCCGTATCCTTTCCTTCGGAGATTCCGGGAAGAATACCGCAGGAGCGGTTGATATAATAGCAAAGCTCATTGGCGGCATCAGAGGAAACGCTTGCAGGGCATACAACTGTATACCGGGAGAGGGGCACGGAAGCCGGTCCGAAGATTTCCTTCAGATTCGATCCGGTATCCAGATAACGTTCATCCTGACCGATCAGCAGACCGCCCTCCTTGTCTGTAAGGCGAAAGGTAAGATAATAGCAGGCTCTGGAAAGGCCGGTCTGATTTTTAGCGAGAAGGTAAAGACCGTTTCCCTGACGCGCGATCAGGAAACCGCCGTCACTCAAGGCTGCCAGGGAAAAGCCGTGGTTTTCGGCCTCTTCCTCCGTGCAGGCAAGATGCAGATAGAGATGTGAGCGGGAGGTGGCGGGAAACAGTGTGACTGACAGGCGGTCTTTGCAGAGCTGTTTTAAGAGGGCGGCGGATTCTCCGGCACTCTCACTGTAAGTAATGCGGTAGCTGCGCAAGACCTCAGTATTATTGATTTCCCCTCGCAGCCAGAAGGCAAAGACAGCCACGGCTGCAAACAGGATCAGCAGCAGGGCAATCAAAATCCGCAGTGCGGGATGTTTTTTGCTTGTTTTAGGTT
>CAZAMX010000411.1:0-2447 GCA_964486095.1 uncultured Acetatifactor sp.
AGTCATACTCCGGAAACACCTTGTCATATACTTACAACAGGCGGTCTCTGGTCACCTTTGCAAAAATACTAGCAGCACCGATGGTAATGCTCTTTGCGTCACCTTTAATGATAGGAATCTGCTGAATCTCCACTCCCGGAATCGTCACCGCATCGTTGAGCAGAATATCCGGACGGGGATCCAGCTTCGCCAGCGCTTCCCGCATGGCTTCATAGGTGGCCTGGAGAATATTGATCTCGTCAATCCGCTCCGGAGAAGCATATCCTACGCCATAGCTTACCGCCTGCTCCACAATCATCTCATATAACTCTTCTCTCTTTTTTTCGGTCAGCTGCTTGGAATCATTTATATATAAAATACGACAGTCTTTGGGCAGGATCACGGCTCCTGCCACCACCGGCCCCGCCAGCGGCCCTCTTCCCGCCTCGTCGATTCCACAGATAAATTCATACTCCCCGTATTTTTTCTCATAGACCCTGAGCTTCTCAATACGCTCCTTCTCCTTCTCAAGGGCTGCCAGCTTCTTTTCTGCGTTCTCTGCCAGCCGCCGCACGCCGCTTCGCTGATCCTGCTCATACCGTCTTATAATTTCAGGCAGCTCTTCCTCAGAAGCTGCCTGAAATTCCTTTTTGATCTCTCCGATGCTCAGCATAACATATATCCCCCGTTTTATTGATGCTTCAAGAATCCGAATCTGTTAAAAGGCCAGATGCGGATCCATGCTCTGCCGATTATATCTTCTCTTTTCACGTTTCCGACAGCTTCCGTCCGGCTGTCACTGCTGTTATTCCGGTTGTCGCCCAGGACAAAATATTCATCCTCCCCCAGCACCACGGGTTCCCATGCCAGGCCTACATGTTCCGGACGGATCACCTCCCGGCCGTACCCTTCCGCAAGCACCTCGCCGTTAATATAAATATTCCCCTTCTCATCAATCTGCACCGTCTCGCCCGGCAGACCGATGATCCGCTTTATGTAATAGGTATTTTCCTTATATTTATAGGGAAACACAATAATGTCGAAGCGCTCCGGTTCCCGAAAGCGATAAGATATTTTATCCACGATCAGGTTGTCGCCATGATAAAGCGTGGGCTCCATAGAGCCGCCGTCCACCTCTGTCCGCTGCCCTACAAAATGAATGACCACCCAGGTAAGACAAAGCACAATCAAAAGATACAACAGTGTACTTATCATTTCTTTCATGACTTTATTCATCGTCAGTTCTCCTAACTTTTAAGGCCGCTCCAGGGTCATGCGGCCCAGCCGCCCGCTCCTGAAATCATCCAGCAGAATATCCGCCGCCTTTTTCAGATCCAGATTTTCTCCCTTATTGTAGCATCCCCTGCCGCGGGCAATTTCTTCCAGCGTTTCCGCAAAGGACTCCTGCCACTGTATACCAAATCGTTCACAGACAGCCTGCGGATACAGCTCTTGAAGGCAGCCCAACAGGTCGCAGGCCAGTTCCTCACGAATTATAATCTCATCATTCATGGAGCCTATAAACGCCAGCCGCATTCCCACTTCCCTGTCTTCAAATTTCGGCCACAGAACCCCCGGGGTATCCAGCAGCTCCAGGCTCCTGTTTGGCCGAATCCACTGCTTTCCCTTGGTAACGCCCGGTTTATTGCCTGTCCGGGTACACGCTTTCCCTGCAAAGGAATTAATAAATGTGGATTTTCCTACATTGGGAATACCGACCACCATAGCTCTCACGGGACGGTTTATAATGCCCCGCTTTCTGTCCCGCTCCAGCTTTTCTCTGCACGCCTCCTGAACAAGGCCGTTAATCGCCTTCACACCGGCACCGCTTTTAGCATTTATCTCCAGCGCATAAGCTCCCTGCCCTTTAAAATATTCCATCCACTGTCCATTATACACCGGATCTGCAAGATCCGCCTTATTTAACAGCACAATCCTGGCTTTATCCTTCCCCAGTGCGTCAATATCCGGATTGCGGCTGCTTAAGGGAACCCGCGCGTCCACAAGCTCGATCACCAGATCAATCAGCTTGATATTCTCCTGCATCATACGCATTGCTTTCGTCATATGACCGGGATACCATTGATAATTCATATTCTATTTCACAAAGCCCATGCCCAGCTCGGTACATTTGGCACGGAACCACACCTTTCCTATAATATCCGCTTCTTTTACCGGACCAATATTCGCGGAACGGCTGTCTTCACTGTTGCCGGGATTATCCCCAATACAGAAAAACTCCCCGCTCTCCAAGGTCAGTTCGTTTTCCGCGATGCCCGGATCTAAGATATAGCCTGTCACCCATTCACTCTCTACCCCGTTTACATAAAGTATTCCGTCCTTTATCAACAGATGATCCCCGGGAACTGCCACCACACGCTTCACATAATAGTGAGCGTTCTCGTTGCCGTTGGGCAGAAATACCACCACATCCCCTTTTTTAGGTGAAAAAAGCACATATACAAAAC
>CAZAMX010000412.1:0-2442 GCA_964486095.1 uncultured Acetatifactor sp.
AGAGCAGTATGCCGCGGCACTGGAAAAGTATGCTTCCCTCCGCAGTGAGATTGAGGCGTGTACCTACCGGGAGGGGGATCATTATATTGTGAACTACACAAAGATCCTCACGGATATACCCGGATTTCACAAGGATTTAGAGCGGTATGAAATATATAACGGCAGAAAAACCCTGCAGGAGCTGGAAGAAATCGTCTTTGCCAGATACAGGCGTTTTTCTGGCAGCGGTTATTTGTTTGAGTGCGCTTTTATGCAGAATATTGTGGAGGATCTGATGCTGTTTCATCAGCTTGACGACGAGAAAATTCTGGAATTTTACCAAAGGCTTTATGCCGTGATGCCAAAAGAACATTTTCGGCTGTTGTATCTGTACAGTGAAAAAATAGAGGAAAACATACGGATCATACAAAAGGAGCGTTCCGACGGGGAGGGAAACCAGATGTGGTACCCGATCATGATGGAATATCTGGTGAATTCACCTTATGGGAAAGCTCATGGATATAGGGAATTTAATGATTTGATCTCTCACCTTAAGCACAGACAGCAGGTGGAGCTGCGCATTGTCCGCGAGATCGTAGGGGACAAGGCCAGGATACTTCCGGCCAAGGGGAATTTGGTTGATGCAGCGGCTCTTTTTTGATATGATAGTCAATAGAAGGGACTGACTGGGGCAGGGACGTAAGTCCGGAAGGGTACGAGGTGAAGGCATGGAGCATATAGCAGAGCTGGGCGGAATTGTAACAGGCTTCCAAATTACGGAGCAGTATATTGACTGTATGTGCGGGAAAAAATTAATAAAGATGGATAAAGACTCCCGGGATATTATCTGTCAAAAGACAGTCTTTGAGAAGGAAGGCTTATCAAGAAAACTGACTGCAGACGAGGGGCAGATTTTTGTATATGATTTTTGCACACTCTATATATTTAGGCAAAAGGATTATGAGCTGCTTGGCAAATGGCAGTTAGGCGATGATTTGAGTTCGGATATATGCGGGATAGCAGTTGACAAGGATACTGTTTATTGCTCTATCAGGAATGGAAAACTGATTACCCTGGACAGACAGTCGTATCTGCTCAAGGAGTTTCGTATTTCCGAAAACAGTATGTGGAGCGTCAAAATATTTGATTCGTACTTAGTCTGCGGAACAGTAGACGGAAAATTGCTGCTGTTGGATAAATCCACTCTTTCCCTTGTAAAACAGCTTGTTTTAGGAAAGAAAAATATCGGTGATCTGTATATCGAAGGAGAAACCTTATATGCCGCAAGTCATGACGGAAAGCTTTTCAAAATCAGTATGAGAAGCTTTGCGGTTGAATCCTTTATGAGAAATGTACACAAAAAGATGTTTTTCTGTGCGGGGATATATGAAGATATGCTGGTCACAGTATCTTTCCCCTGTTCGGAAGCTGCTTTTTGGAATAAAGATACCTTAGAAAAGATAAGGGGAATGAACATTCCGCTTAAGCTGTCAGGCTGCACACAGATAGAAAATAATTTTCTGTACATATCTTCCCGTAACATCTTAGGGATTGACAGAATTAAGTTAGATGAGCAGTAGATTAATTTGCCGAAGATGCCCCATTGTTCAGAGGCAGGGGACGCTATTGCACGGTATATTTACGCAGGGCTGCAGGGCGGTTCGATTATGAAAGGCTGGATGAAAAAAGACAATGAAATGACAGCGGTAATACAGGAGGAAGACATGGCAGAACTAACATCCATGATGAATATCGGCAGGGAGATGGCAAGGAAGCTGAAGTCCGTGGGAATTGGCTCGGCGGAGGAACTGGTCCGCGCGGGCGCCGAACAGGCTTTTCTGAAAGTAAAAGAAAAGTATCCCAGTGTTTGTCTGGTGCATTTATATGCGTTGGAGGGAGCGGTTTGCAATAGGGAGTTCAACACCCTTTTGGAGAGCAGGAAAAGGGAGCTGAAGGAGTTTAGTGATTTTTTGAAAAAATAAGTGGTTAAAGTGTACAATGCAGGATAAAACGGAAGTGATTCTTAAAAACCGAGAATTTTACAGAACTTTGACAAGGCTTGCCCTGCCGATTGCGCTCCAGAGCCTGATGCTTGCAGCGGTAGCGGCGGGTGATGCGCTGATGCTGGGAAAGGTTGCACAGGAGGAGATGACAGCCGTTTCCCTTGCGACGCAGATTCAGTTTGTCCAGAATATGTTCCTCGGAGCCATCGCGGGGGCGGGAGCCATTCTTGGCGCCCAGTATTGGGGAAAGGGCGACAAATATACGCTGGAGAATATTTTTAATATGATGCTTCGTTTCAGTGGAATTGTATCTGTTTTATTCTTCCTCGCATGCGAGCTGGCACCGGAGCTGCTTATGCACATTTTCACACCGGATGCCGCGCTGATTGCTATCGGCAGCTCTTATTTGCGCATTGCAGGATGGTCTTACCTGCTTACGGGTATCTCTCAATGCTATCTG
>CAZAMX010000413.1:0-2442 GCA_964486095.1 uncultured Acetatifactor sp.
GAAAAATGTAGTTTGAGTAAAAATTTCTTATGTAAGACGCGTGGTTCAAAAGATGCAGATCAGGGGTAAATTCAATGGCACTACAGTTTGAATGGGATGATGAGAAAGAGCAGAGCAACGTGGAAAAACACGGTGTTGATTTTGATACGGCAGTAAAGGTGTTCTTTGACCCGAATCGTATAGAGTATTATGATAAATCTCATAGTACAGATGAGGATAGATTTATAACAATAGGATTCGCCGGGAAGCTTCTTTTTGTTGTATATACGGAGAGAAAAGAAAATGTACGCCTTATCTCGGCACGACTGGCCACCAACTCGGAAAGGAGAAGATATTATGATTGTAAGACGTAGCATTGATGAAATAAACCCGGAATTAACAAAAGAACAAATAGAACAGCTTGAACGTGCCGAGCGGATGCCGGTTATCTTTGACGAGGACTGTCCGGAGTTTACTGATGAAATGGCAAAAGGATCTTATCGGCCAGGCAGCAAGATTCCGATGAATGTTGAGCCGCTGACACTTTTCCTGTCCCATGAGACCGTGGATAAAGCAAGGGCTTTCGGTGATGATTATGTCTCAATACTAAGCCAGATGCTTGACGAGGCCGTGAACAGGCGTGTGGCATTATGATCTGCAAAAAATCTTTTGTGCCAATCTTGTGCCATTTTTGTGCCAAATGGTGCAGGAATCCTAAAGCTTTTTGGAGAGTAAGGGGTTGACATAGAACATCCGCATCACGAAAAATAGGTAGATAAAGCCATTTACAGAGTTGTGCTGTGCCATGTTCCAGGTCTCCCGGCGATGAAGACCTTGGAGAAATAAAATAGAGTAAATAAGGGCTTTCTGGCACTTTTCGGAGTGCTGGAAAGCCTTTTTTAACTCATTTGATATAAAAACGTTTATAATGTGATCATAAACAAAATAACAAAGTTAAGCTAAGGTGGAAGGAACGAAGAATGATATTAAATCGAAAATGAAATTGAAAATCAAATGCGATTTGCTATAATATTGTAGAAAAGTTTTCCTGATGAAGTTATATGTGCTGGAAGATGTATTATTGGATGTTTCGGTGCGCATATGTGTTGCGTTGGAATGTAGTTTGGATGTACTGTAGAGATAAAAAATAGAGAAGCTCGTTAAGGAGTAATATAATGGAATACAATAATACTCTTGGCTACTATGACAACCATGCTGATGAGTTTTATAAAAGTACAATAAACGTTACGTTTACCACAATACAAGAACGTTTTTTGGCGAAGTTACAGCTCGGTTCTTATATACTTGATTTTGGCTGTGGTTCAGGTCGAGATACAAAGTATTTCCTGGAGCAGGGATATAACGTAGAGGCTATTGACGGATCGGCGGAGCTGTGTAAGCTGGCTAGTGAATATACCGGAATTTCCGTGAAAAAAATGTATTTTCAGGAACTGACAGAAGCAGAGAAATATGATGGCATATGGGCGTGCTCATCTATTTTGCATTTGCCGATGGATGATTTGGCGGATGTGGTGAGGAAGATGGTAATTGCGTTAAAGGGAAATGGAATTATTTATACGTCCTTCAAATATGGAACTTTTGCCGGTGAGAGAAACGGACGCTATTTTACAGACATGACGGAAGAGGGTTTTGCAGAGTTCTTGAGTAAAATTGATAGTTTGAAAGTGGAAGAGCAGTGGACGACTTCGGACGTGAGACCAGGAAGAGGTGAAGAAAAGTGGCTCAATTTGATTTTGCGAAAAGTTTAGAGATTGATGGTCTGCAGATAGAATACACAGACGTTATGACCGGTGATAAAAATAGGAAACGCTATTTGTATTATCAGTTGAAAATGAGTATGTTAAAGGCAAATAAAATTGACATTATCGTTTCCTTTTTGATGGAATCCGGTGTTAGAATGATTCTGAAGGATTTGAAGGCGGCGTTGGATCGTGGCGTGCAGGTGAGAATTCTTACCGGTAATTATTTGGGAATTACGCAGCCATCAGCTTTATGCCTGATAAAGAAGGACTTAGGCAACCGGGTAGATTTGCGGTTTTATAATGACAAGGAGCGTTCTTTTCATCCGAAGTCTTATATTTTCCATTATGAAAATGCAGGAGAAATATATATAGGTTCCTCCAATATCTCAAGAAGTGCATTGACTTCCGGAATCGAGTGGAATTATCGTTTTTCCAGTCTTGAAGATAAGAAGAATTTTGATTTGTTCTATGATACATTTGAGGATTTATTCGAAAATCATTCCATTGTGATTGATGATGAGGAATTGACGAGATACTCCAAGAACTGGCATAAACCGGCTGTGTCAAAGGACCTGGCGAAATACGATGACGTGGAAGAAAACGCGGATACGAAGGTAGAGGTGTTGTTTCAACCAAGGGGCGCCCAGATAGAGGCTTTGTATGCACTGGAGGATAGCAGGTCGGAAGGTGCGGCGAAAGG
>CAZAMX010000414.1:0-2429 GCA_964486095.1 uncultured Acetatifactor sp.
AGGAATAAATATCCCGCCTTATTGGAACGTTCCCTTCTGCTGATTTTGGTTGATTTCTTCATGGTCTCCTCCATACCAAAAAATCCGTTTTGTTATTTGGTTTCAAATATTCTTCTCACTGCTTCCACCGAAGGCACCATATATTCCTTAAGTACGTTTCCTTCACTGTCTATATACCCGAACTCTTCCAGCTTCCGCTCCGTCTCCCGCTCCACCGTTTTTACCGCCTTGTCAATGCGGGCCCGCAGCGTATCGCCGTTTACCACAATATCATTAAAGGAATTGCTGATCTCACGCTCCATCATGTAGCTTCCCAAAAGTCTGGGGGCCTCTAAGATATTGCTTGCCTGCTCCATAATGATGTCCTTGTGGGCCGTAGGGAAAGGCAGCTTCCCAAAGGCCTCCAGATTGGCCGTGGGCCAGATATACTCGGCGCCATACATGATCTGGAGCATCTGTCCGAACTCCGCCTGTACATCCGCGCCGGACCACCAATCCATAAACTGCCACGCCTGCTGTTCTCTTTCCTCATTGGAAGCGAACATCACCGTGCTCTCCGCGCCTCCTGACATATACCGATGTATCTCACCCGTCTTCTGGTCCACCACGCCGGGAACCAGTTCGATGCTCCAGGAATTTGCAATCTCCGGCGCCGCGTTTAAAATCAGGTTGTAGGCGTTAAAGTCCGCTATTCCGATAGGAAGATCACCGTTGCGGAAATGCTGGTAAAAATTGGGAATATCCACCGGCAGGTTATACAGCGTAAACAGCTCCGTCAATGCGGTCAGGCCTTCTATGGACGCCTCGCTGTTTACTTCGATGTCTTGTGCCTGCTCCCCGTAAAGCGCGCCGCCGTACTGGAAGAGCAGCGGCGTGGTTCCGTGGAAGTTACGCATGACCAGCATGGACGCCGTCGGATAATAAACGTTCAGTCCCCGCATCTGCAGGTCGGGAAGCATGGCGATCAGATCGTCCATGGTATCCGGGGCCTCAAGTCCCAGCTTCTCCAGAATGTCCGTCCTGCAGAACATTACATAAAAGTTCATGGTCTCCGGCAGGGAATAAAGTCCGTCCCCGATTACGGAAGATACCAGAATACCCTCGCTGTATCTGCCGAAAACCTCCTTGTAATTTTCAAACTTGGTCAGATCCACCAGCGCCCCTCTGATCCCTAATTCGAAGGGAATGGAATAGTTGATTCCCGTGGCAATGTCCGGAGTATCACCGGATGCGTTGGCCAAAACCAGCTTCTGCGGATCCGTCATAATGGAAAGATCCACCTGAATACCTGTCTGAGCCGTAAACTGCTCGTCGATCATCTTCTGCATGATCTCCACATACTGCCTGGGACGGTTGACCCACACCTGCAGGTGGGAGGCGTCCGTATTGCTGGCAGAGTAGGAGGTTCCGAAGAAGGAATGTCCGAAGCGCTGGATGGACATTCCCGCCCGCTGGAACACATTCAGCTTTTTGGGCAGCTTTGCGTCCTCCTGGTAAACATATATTCTGTCAATAGACAGATTATTGTCGTTAATCAGATCCACAAAATTGGCGATCTGGGTGTTGATGGAGTTGACACTGGTAGAAAGCTCCGCCACCCGGTAAATCAACTCGTCAGGCTCATCGCCCAGAGACTTTAACTGCTTTGCCGCAATAATCAGATAACCGAAAGCCGCCACATCCTCCGGATCCTTTACGTCTACAAACTGCGTCCCGAGTTCCGCCAGCTCATAAAGCCGGTCAACCCAGCCGTACAGACGCTCCTGGACATCCGGTATGTATCTTGTCAGCCTTAAATCCCTGTATTTATCCTTGTTGGTGCCTGCCACCTTTGTAACTTCCAGAGACAGGTCGTTGATGCCGTTCATGATCTCATCCACCTGCTCCAGCACAAACAAGAGATTTTCCGCACTGATCGTAGCCGAAAGCGTATGAGTTCCTTTTGTTAAATAAACGCTTAACTTATTGCCGTCCTCATCCTCAAGGGATCTGGTGGTATACTTGCTGGCAGATTCCACCGGGTAGCTTTGGAAAGCGGTACTGGGTATCTCACCGTCTATCCGAAAGTCCACAAACACGGGAAAGTCATTCTTGTCGGCCTGGCGGTAGTTCATGGCTATGTAATAATATCCGTCCGCACCCACATCAAACTGCCAGGTGATGGACTGTCCCGCCGTTTTAAAGGAATCCCCGTCCACAGTGTTCAACACCGTTTCGCCGGAAGAGAGGGGATAAACGGCTCCGTCGTACTCGCTGGTGGCGTGAATGGAGGAATCGTTCCTGGTGTAAAAATTCTCACCCTGGATGGTGCTTAATAATTCTCCCGGTGCTTTCTGAGAGCCGGTGTACTCCGGCACCTTTTCCGGCGCGCACAGACTTACATTTCCCAAAAGAAAGCTGCCTTCGCTGACTTGAATTTCCAGCTCATG
>CAZAMX010000415.1:0-2424 GCA_964486095.1 uncultured Acetatifactor sp.
GCATAACCGTAACTTTTACCGTCTGCCCCGGTTCATAGAGCATAAGCGCGCTGGTATAATCTTGAAATACTGCAACATCCCGGTCGTTGATGCCGGTAATCACGTCCCCCTGCTGAATTCCCGCCAGCATGGCCGGCGAGCTCATGTCCACCTTAGTTACAAATCCTCCAAAGGGTACACCCTGAATGCGGTTTGCCTCAGAGGTCACGTCTATTCCGCTGATGCCCAGATAAGCCACCTTATTGCTGTTGGACATCTTGTTCATGATCCGGATCAAATCCGTGATTCCGTAAGCATAAATCACATTACCAATATCGGAGTTTGTCTTATTACTCGTAATAATCCCTACGATCTGACCGTCCAGATTAAAAACTACGCCGCTGGCATTTTTACTTCCGCTGATGTCTGTCTGCAGAATCTTATAATTTCTGTCCGGTACGGAATAAATATAGCTGGCCCAGGTAATAATGCCATAGCCCACGGAATTGCTGGCTCCCATAGGACTTCCCATGGCAATCACCGGTGTTCCGATCAGCCTGCTGCTGTTGGACGAGCCTATCGCCGGATAAACAAGTCCATCCTTATCAATTCCCGGGGGCAGCTCGGTCAGCGGTACAGACAAAATTGCAAGGCCGGTATAGCTGTCCATCTGCTTGATCTGCGCGCTTACCTGTTCCCCGTTATGAAAGGTAAGAGTCATACTCTCCGCCGCTTTCAGCATAGTGGCATCTGCCAGCACAAGCAGCTCTTTACCATTATCATTGACAATAATTCCTGACGTCTGACTTCTGCTCTCCTGTATATTGCTGAACCAGTCGATATTGGAAGTCACCGCCGTCACCGTCACCATATACTGTTCCAGCTCCGCCACATGAGCGGACATTGCCGAATAAATCTCCTTATAATTTTCCTTATCCAGAACCACACCGGATAAAATTTCATCAATCTGCTCCTGCGAAAGCACCATCCCCTCCGGCTCCGGGTCAGGCTTAGGAGAGGGAGACGGACTCTCTGTGGGAAGATTTTCCGCCAGCATATCCTCCGGTGACATTTCTTCCTGATCCTCCGGAAAAACCACCGTCTGAGGATCCTCCTCCGGATACAGCCAGTTATTGATTACCGGCTCCAGCACCAGAAAAGTAACGCAGGCAATCAGCCCGAAAATAACGGCCATGGAAGCTGTGAGAACGGTTCTGCGAAGCAGCTTTTTCCGGTTGATGGGACGCTGCTTAATTTTTTCTATCATAAAATCGCTTTGACCTTGTTGCTCTTTATCCGGCATGAAAACTCCTTTCTGCATCTTACAGTATAGCCAACCGCAAAAAAAATGTAAAGGTCAACAGGGTACAAATTCCGCCCTGATCGCAGCATAATCCCTTGCTTTCCCGGGTTTTTCCCCTGCAAATTCCGCAAACCGCCGAGTTACAGGAAGCAGGCACTCCATCTGATCCAGCAGCAGATCCAGTCGATTGCGCAGGAAAACAGGGTCCTTGTGAATCAAATAAGCCGGCAGGACCTTCCCCAGGAAATCTTCCTTTGGATATTTGTTTTCCACATTCATATATGTCCGCATATCTGCTACAGAATACTCTGCCTTTTCCCCCAGATCCTGCAGGCACAGCAGGGTATACCTGTCTCCGTCACGCCGAAGGACAAGATGGCTCTGCATGGGTTCTCCCGTTCGACGGGCTAATATGTCTGCAAAAATTCCGGGAGCAAAATAGGTTCTGTATTCCTCAGGAGAAACATCCCAGGACAGCCTCAGCCAAATCACATCTCCCATAAAAAAATGTTTCATGGCCTCGGTGAATAAAGGTTTCTTTATCCCGTCTATCCGTATTATATTTACCGCCTCGTCCCGGGTGCGCTGCTCCAGCTCCAGGGGTTGTCGGTTCAGTATCCCCTGCTCCTGATCCAGCAGCACGGGCTGCCGCTCCGAATTGTAAGCGCGTTCCAGGGGAAATTTCCCCAGCTCCTGCTTGGCCAGATTATATTTTACCCGGCGGTTTTGGATGAACACGCCGCCCCAGGCATCCCGCCATGCACAATCGTTCCGAAAGGGTATGCCTTCGCTCCTTTTAAAAGCTTCTGCCCTGGAAGCCATGTCAAGAATCAACTCCAAATTGCACCAAATGGAATCAAAGGCATCAAAAATGCACTGCCGTGGAAGATTCTTGTGACTTAAGGAAATGTATTCGTATCCTGCTTCACCAATACTGCCGCTTCTTTTCATAAAGGCATAAAACAGGTACTTGGTATCGTCAAAATAAAAACAGCTATATTCCTGATTCTGCTTTAAAAATACAAGAGAACGCTTTCTGGCATAGGTCTCCACTTCCTCTGCCTTCAGTTCCCAGCGATTGGGGGTAAAAGAAAATTCCAGACGGTTTAACTCCCCCCGGGCAAACTGTTCCAAAAGCCCGC